>JBIKQE010000157.1:0-5459 GCA_044349815.1 Chitinophagaceae bacterium
TATGCGCAGCAGCGGCAGTAGCAGCATCGGCATGGGCTTCGCCATGACCACCTGCTGCATGACCTTCACCATGGCCTTCACCATGTGGTTCATCGAAACTGTGGGTGTAATGACCCAATGCTTCTTTACGCTCATTATACAATTCCATCGGATTCTTCTTGAATTCTTCAAAGGTGAATTCATGAATAATCGGACGATCGTTTTGATAACTATGATGGGTTTGTGTAATTGCCAACGGATACGTTGTGTTGGTATTACTAACTTCAACAGTCGAATAAAAACTACTGTTTCCCGTTGCATCTTTCGATACTAATGGATAAACATTCACCCCTGTATTGGCAGCGGCTTTACCAACTTTTTCGTTACGGCCATACCCTACGGCAACGGCAATTACATCATCGTGCATACCGGGCAATACCAATACAGGCAATTTAACTTCGGTACCATTAGCTTTAATGCTGAATACTTTCTTTTCACGTTCTACTTCGTTCAAATCGGTATGTTCAGCGCCCATCGCTTTAGCACGGTTGGGCGACATCAATACGTAGTTGTCCCAAGTACATTTCGTAATCGGATCGGGTAATTCTTGTAACCATGGATTGTTACTCCAAGCGCCACCGCGACCAATTCCTACTTTATCGTAAATAACTAATTCAATTTTTCCGGCAACCGCGGCGCTTACTACAGCCGAAGCAGCAGCAACATTACCACTAAATCCACCGCCTGTCATTGGCATGGTTTCAGGTTCAATTACACCATACTGAATGGCTTTATCAAACCCTTCTTGTCCGCCTAATTTACCTAACCAATACGCTTTAAACCAATCGTAGTGTGAAACAGCTTGACCGCTCCAACGCAACAACGATTCTTCAAATGCCCGTGTTTTAAACAACGGATTGATTGTAGGTTGCATAAACGAGGTATACCCTGCATGCGGTTCAGCATCGCCCCAGCTTTCCAACCAATGGTGCGACGGTGCAGCCACTTTACACAATTGGGTTGTTTCATCCATACGTTCGTTAAACGAAACCGTAAGGGCCAAAGCACCTAATTTTTCTTTAATTACCGCGGCATGAACACTATCATACGCCGGGTTACAATCGTAAATCAAAACACCGCCAACGTTACCGGCTTGTAAGTCGGCCGCGAAGGCATTCATATCGTTATCGTTTCCTTTCTTCGTATTGTTGGTAGAACCCCAAGTAATGGTAGAACCATAGGCGCCAATGGCACTGTTTATGGCGTTTACCAAGGTTTGGGTATTTACATCGTTGCTGCCGCAAACCACCAAGCCTTTACCGGCAGAAGCTCTCAAATCGGTTGCCATCGCCGCAATGGCTTTATTAAGTCCTTCACTGAAACCGCTCACGGCGGAACCACTCATAGCACCCAATAAAGCAGCAGCTACTTTACCGTATTCAGAAGGTTTGCAGGTATAACGCTCATCGGCATTGCTTCCTGTTAAACTCATCATACCTTCTACTTGGTAATGTTTGCTCATCAACAAGTTTGTAGCACTTACCTTACGGGTTTTACTGTATTGTTTAGCAAAAATTTCAGGCGAAATCCAGGTTCCTAAGAAATCGGCACCTAAGCTCACAATCACCGACGCATTATCGAAACGATACCCCGGAATGGCACGTTGACCAAAACCAGCTTGATTCGCATCCATCATACCGCTGTACGAAATAGCATCGTACATAATGTGCTTTGCACCAAAAGCCGTTGTAAAATCTGCAATGGCTTTTAACGTACTTTCACTATTAATAGTAGCACTAATCAAATAAATAGGCTTACCGGCCGCGCTAGCTTTACTTTCAGCTACTTTTTTGTCTACCGCTTCCCACGTACTTTCTTTTCCATCAATGGTAGGAAACTTCAAACGGGCAGCATCATATAAATTCAAAACAGAACCCTGAATACGCGCTGTTGTAGCACCTTCTGTGAGTTTGCTATCGAAATTTCCTTCAATCTTTATAGGACGACCTTCGCGGGTACGCACCAATACCGGAACAGCTTCACCACCATCTACATACGTAGAAGCGAACAACAAAGGCACACCGGGTGTTACATTCTCGGGCTTTATAGCGTAAGGAATGGCTTTACGTACAGGCATTTCGCAACTGGCTGCAAGTGTAGCCGCCGCGGTACTAAAACCTAGGTATTTTAGGAAATCGCGACGCGAAGTTCCGGCTTCAGCAATATTCTGCAGATCACCGAACGGCAAATCTTCTTGAAACTCATTGGCCACCTTTGCTTCAAATTGCGGCGTGGGATTCAGTTCTTCGAGCCCTTTCCAATATTGTTTTTTACTCATAGTATACCGTTTGTCGTTTGACAAATTTTTTAACGTTTAAGGCAGATTAATAGTGGCAGCGTTGACATTCCAAACCTCCAATTTCGCTTACTTTCACTTCGGTACGTGTGCCCGCTTTGATTTCGTCGTGGTATTTCTGGAATATCGAGTAATAGTTGTTGTCGGTGAATTGTACATTGGTTTCACGGTGACAGTTCACACACCAACCCATGCTTAAGTCGGCAAACTGATACACCTCATCCATCTCTTCAATATTGCCATGGCAACGTTGACAGGCAATTTTACCCGATACAACGTGGAGTGAGTGGTTGAAATATACGTGATCGGGCAAGTTGTGGATTTTAACCCATTCAACCGGCTTCGCCATCACTTCACCCTTTTCGTTGCGTTTGTAATCTTTTTTAGCAGGATCCCATCCGGCATATTCATACAACTTATTAATTTCAGCGGTACCATCCACTTTCTTTCCTTCTAACGTAACCAACGGATGCGTTTCAGCACCGGTGTATTCGTTAATCTGCATGTGGCAGTTCATACACACATTGGTTGACGGAATCATGGCGTGGCGACTTTTCTCAACAGCCGAGTGACAATATATACAATTGATTTGATTCACACCCGCATGTACTTTGTGCGAATAGAAAATAGGTTGCTGCGGCATGTAATTCTTCTGACGACCCAATTCAGAACCATTGGTTAACCAAACACCCAATAAAATAAGGCCTAAAGCAACAAAAATGGCAATCAATACTTTATTACGGAACCAAGGCACATCTTTCGGCGAAGGCAAACCGGCTTTTACATTGGCCGAACGACTTAATACCTTATTTACTTGAGCCAGTATGAAAACAGCTAACAACAACACCAAGGTTAAAACAACATACAACAACGTATTATCGCCTGCCTCTTTCGGTGCTGCAGCCCCACCCGTTGCTTGAACAGGAGTTGGCGGAGCGTAATCTTCCACATACTTGATAATGGCATCAATCTCTTCATTCGACAAGGTCGGGAAGGCAGTCATGGCTGTTTTATTCCACTTATTGTACAAATCAACCGCATAAGGCTCTCCGGAACCAATAACAGCAGCAGAGTTCTTTATCCATTTATAAAGCCAATCTTTCGATGGCACACGAGCACTCACTCCTTTCAGGGCCGGACCCGTGGCATCTTTTATGGGATTATGACACGATGCGCAATTGGCCTGAAATAGGGCCTTCCCATCGGGTTGTGCATACGTTGTAAATGAACTTAAAATCAGCAATGCGACGAGTATAATATACCCTTTGACACTATGGCGCTTTCGCGTAAAGTAACTTAACATCCGTTGAATGTAATTTTGTGTTAAATCGAATAGGCGCAAAGGTAACGAGGGAACACGATATTTAGCTTCAAAAAGACAAAAAATAATTTTTTCGGAAAAACCGCGTGGTTATTGCTTTTTAGAAGCAAATTACTTGAGGTAAACGGATGTTTTTTACAACGAAATTTATTTTATTAATTCAAAAAAATGTTTTACTATATGCCCCAAATGAAACTTCATTTTATTAACATGCCAAGGTAAATTTCTCCGCCTTCGGTCTTCAAGCAAACAAACATCCTTCAACCACACTATCTTTACATTCCAATGCAACGCCTTTTCGCCTTCTTATTGCTGAGCTTATACCTATTCTTCTCCGGAAGCAAGGTGTTATCGATGCATTATTGTGGTGGCACCCTGGCTGAAACCCGCATCAATGCCGAAGCATCCTGCAGTTGCGAAGATGTTTTAGGCAACAAAAACGATGGTTGTTGCGAAGACAGTATCAAACCAATAAAACACCCCGACACCTTTGTTTATGCGTCTTGGTGTTGCACAAACCACGCCCCCGAAGCACTTCTATGGCCCCGCAACGGCTTCCAAACAAGCATTCATCCAATTCAATTTGTTGAAACGCCTACCCTTTCCTCCGGCTACGACCCGCCCGACAAACCACGGCCACTAGCCGCCTACTTGCAATTTCATGCCCTGTTGCTTTATGCCTGACGATAGACAATACGCCTGCATTGCCTCTATTCTTCATTTTTAAATCAACCATTTTATGTTTCAACTTTTTTTTAAAGCAAGCCTCGTTTTACTTGTGCTTCTTGCCAATACCTTCCATAGTAAAGCCCAAACCAAATGGCAAACAGACACCCTGCATGTTTTAGGGAACTGCAGTATGTGTAAAAAACGCATCGAAGAAGCCACGTATATCAAAGGGGTCAAATCGGCCGACTGGAACAAAACCACCAAAGTGCTCACCGTGGTGTATACTCCCGCCAAAACATCGCGTACTGCTATTCTTCAAGCAGTTTTAACAGCAGGCCACGATGCCTCCGGACAGCTTGCACTCGACAAACATTACAAAAATCTACCGGGTTGTTGCGCATACCGAACCGGTACATGCAATGATTAATAAACGCGTCCTAGCTTTTTTATGCTCGGGCATACTGCTACTGCTTGTTTTTCCTGTTTTTGCGCAACAAACATTTAAAACTATTCAAGGCACTGTAGCCGAACGCAGACCGGGCAATGTGATTACCCCAATGGTAGGTGCTCGTGTATTTAGCGATAAAAAACATCAAGTACTCACCGATGCCGATGGCAACTTTAGTTTACTAATACCCGATAGCGTTCAACGCATTTGGATTCGTGCGGGTCAAGACAGACTAGATAGTGCCACTGTTCCACGTCAAGAACAACGCATGCGTATTGTATTTCCGCAAATGGCCCAACTCAACGATGTGGTTATTACCCAACACCGTTTCTCTACCGAAATAAGTTTGCTTCCTACCATAAAAACCGAACGAATTGGTGCCCGCGAACTCCTTAAGGCCGCCTGCTGCAACCTTAGCGAAAGCTTCGAAACAACCCCCAGTGTGGATGTGGCCTTCACCGATGCCATTACCGGTTACAAACAAATTCAATTGCTCGGTTTAGCAGGTCCATACACCCTCATTACCCGCGAAAATATTCCGGAAGTGCGCGGACTCGCTGCAGTAACCGGCTTGTCGTTTACACCCGGCCCTTGGATTCAAAATATGCAACTGAGCAAAGGCACCGGTTCGGTAGTAAACGGGTACGAAGGCCTTGCCGGACAAATCAACGTGGAATTGCAAAAAC
>JBIKQE010000158.1:0-5447 GCA_044349815.1 Chitinophagaceae bacterium
GTTCGTATTGCTTAAGGTAAGATTGTTATTTTGAGTAACA
Source organism: Chitinophagaceae bacterium (assembly GCA_044349815.1). GTDB lineage: Bacteria > Bacteroidota > Bacteroidia > Chitinophagales > Chitinophagaceae > OLB11. The sequence continues at coordinate 41 of JBIKQE010000158.1, forward strand.
CCAGGTCCACCAAACAATAACCATCCGTTTGGCGAAGCAACGTATGTATTAAAATCGGCATTATTAAAATTGAATGTAAACGGCAAGCTTTGAATACTTGAGTTTGTTTCATCCACGCCTGAATTTACAATGGTAGATGCCCCCGTCATAGGGTCTAATGCAGCCCCTGTTCCAGCTACGAATTGATAAGAACCTGCACCAACTCCCGAAAAGGCATATACATCAGCCGATAAGGTACTAGTATTTCCGCCACAAATAATTGTTGGCGAAGCAGACAAACTTTGTAAAATAGGTGTACCTATTACATTCACTGTAGTTATTGCAGTTGCAGAACAACCTGTAGCAGAAGAAATACCGGTTACGGTATACGTGGTAGTTATGCTCGGCGAAGCAGTTACCGTTGAACCTGTTGTACCAGTCAATCCTTGTGCGGGTGTCCAAGTATACGAATCAGCCCCTGATGCTAATAATGAAACAGGAGTGCCACCAGGATAACAATATGTAAATGAACCTGAGTTTAATAACACATTCGGATTATTATTAACTGTCAACTGAGATTCGGTGGAATAAACTGTATCGGTACCTATACTACATACTATACGTAATCGATAATAATATGTACCGGCAACATTCAAGTTGGCTGTGGTATAAGATAATGTATTGGCACCTGTACCGGTTGATACATCCGTAAAACCAGCCCCCCCTCCAATGGTAGAAACTTGCCATTGATAAGCAATCCCTACTCCAGAAGTTGCCCCACTTACGCTAAATAGCTGTGTTGTTCCAATACATTTACTTGATGTGTTTGGCGTCATTGTTCCAGTGAGCAACGGAGAAACGCAGCTATTCATGGTAAATTCATCCGCTCCAATATCGCTTAACGTTAATCCACGCGTTTCACCATCATAATCATCAAGAATATCCACTACCGGAATACCTTTATCGATAATATTGACCGTCGCCGGATTGGTTGTATCAATATGTAAATTAGTTGATGAAACAAACGAAGGTGCTATTGAAATAGAATTAGCATCTTTCGAAGTAGCAGTCTGCCAAGTACCTAAACCAGAATAAGGTGCTCCTCCATAGAAACCTACCTTACCATTACCAGCACTGATATAGTTATTATTACTTATTGAACCCGATGAGATTGTTCCTGTACCTGTAGTATAAAAACAATAAGCATTCGAACTAGTATTATTATTAATAACAATGTTATTAATAAATTGACTAACAGCAGAACCTGAAGCAATTAAAAAAGCTGCACTAAACTCGGCAGTGTCTGCAGAACCAGTTGCATTGGTTTGTAATAAAGCAATGGTGTTGTAGTTTATCTTAATATTGGTAGTGGCAGAATTCTGTATCCGTATACCATAGTTCTGTGTATTGGTATTTGGAACACTCGTAAACTTGCTAGAAACAACATTTCGAACAAAATTATTATGAATGTTCAATCCGGTAGAAGCACCTGATACAAGAATACCATAGACCCCCTGACCACTTATAGCCTGATTCACGATATCGTGAATGTTATTCTTACTGATTGTTAAACCATGGTTCCCCGCGCCTACTTCAATACCTAATGCTGAAGACGAAAAACCTGTTAAACCATAGTCACCAGCCCGAATATCATTATTTTCAATCAAGGCAGAATTAGGCCCTGCTGATGATGCCGTATTTGAAACAAAAATGCCTTGACAAACATTTTCCGCCGATGTTGACGAACCGAAAATATTATTTTTAATTACTAATCCAGCAGCTGGCACAGTAGCACTTCCACTGAAATAAACACCACGGAACGAACGAGTAAAAAGATTGTTTTCAATTACAACTTGATTGTTGCCAAAACCAGCAGCAATAGTATTCGACGTACTATTAGTACCAACAGTAATGCCATAAGTTGCTGTGGTAGCAGATGCCGACAAACGTCCACCTACTATGTTACAATTCTTGATGTTTATATTGCTAACGCCATTCGTGGTAGAAGTAGAACCTAAACGAATACATGTTGCTCCAACAAACGAAGTTTGCGTTGTGGTAAACGTTAAGTTACGTGCTCCACTTTGCAAAGGATCATCACCATCAATGGTTACATTGTCGGCACCGAACAATTCAATAATACCTCGTTGTGCACTTGGCGTACTTGCTGATTGTATGTTCCAATCGCCACCCTCCGGACGAATCAGAATGCTCGTGTAGCTGCTTGAACCACCACTTGCCAACAATGCAGTTGCAGGTGCGGGCTCAACCGTATTACCTGTTACGGATACCGTAATCGCACCTTGATGCGTACCTGCATTGATAGCAGCAAAGGCCGCATTCAATGTTGAGTACGAAACAGGACCTAGATTGCCTGCCGAAGCGGTTACCGAAATCTGTGCGTTAAGCTGAACAAAGCTCAGCACTAACATGGTCAAAAGGGTCAACAATTTTTTCATAAATCGAGGTTTTGAAAAGTTCAAAGTAGTTTTAGTTCAATGTACAAATTTGATAAAACAAAACATCACTCACATGTTTATGGCATGGAGTGAAATATTGAATTTGGTGTGGATAACATGTGCCTATCCGACTTATTATCATTTTTGTATATGTCTAATTACCTGCAAAGTAACATATATTTTTGTTTTTTGTCATAATATACGTGGTGAACATACGTTAATTAAGTATAAATGAGCCTTTATGCCACTCATTATGTACAATTATATATGATATGAATTGTCTCAAAATGGACTAAAAAAGGCTAAAAAAGGATGTTTTTTTGGTAAAAACGAACCAAAATGGAATAAATCACATCAACAAGATTGTTAACTGATATGTTTCATGTTTCGCATTAAATTTTGGTAACCGGTTCGATTTAAAGCCGAATTTTTAAAAAAACTAGCAAATTGATCGATACTTAACACACGCCATTCATTTTCTTTTAAGGTCAATAGAGGGGCTTTAATATCAAATGCAGTGGTTTGATGTTGGACTGAAAAGCGGTTCCAAGGACAAACTTCTTGACAGATATCACAACCAAACATCCAATCGTTCCAAGGTGGCACTTGTTCGTTAAACGCTTCTTTTAATTCAATTGTGTAATACGAAATACATTGGTTAGCTTGAATTTCTTTTCCGGGCAAAATGGCTTGCGTTGGACAGGCATCAATACATCGAGTACATGAACCACAATAATCGGTAGTTATAGCATCATCGGGCACTAAGGGCAAATCGACAATTAAAGTAGCTATAAAAAAATACGAGCCGCTACCCTTTCGTATCAAATTACCATTTTTACCCACCCATCCTAATCCGCTACGAACGGCCCATGCACGTTCCAATACAGGTGCACTATCTACAAACCCACGGCCATAAACTGGACCAACTTGATCGGATAGCAATTGTAATAAGGTTCGCAACTTGGCCCGTATTACATCATGATAATCGTCGCCAAAAGCATACCGTGCAATCTTGAAAGGCCCCATAGCAATCTCATCTCCGGGATAATAATTCATTAAAAGTGTTATGACACTTTTAGCCCCATCTACCAATTTTCTCGGGTCAATTCGCTTATCGAAATGATTGGCCATATACCCCATCTTACCATTGTAGCCCTTGGAAAGCCACGATTCTAAGCGTCTAGCATCATCGGTGAGCTGTACCGCTTCAGCTATACCGCAAAAGTCGAACCCTAACGACCGACTTAGCTGTTTTACCATTTGGGTATGAACCACCTCCATTTTCATGTTATGTATGGTATTAACGTTTTTTATTACTGCAAAGGTGCTACTTTTACGCTTATTAATTTTTCTTGTTTCATATGAATAAAAATGGCTTTTTCGCTCTCCTGCTTACTATTGGTCTAGGAACCATTGTTTCGTTTCGCATGAGTGCCGATAAAAACAATCTCGCTATAATGAACGATATGGATCCGGTAATTACCGGCGAATCGTTCAATCCATCGAATCCTCCTGCACATGTTAATCAATCGGTGCAACAAACCATTATGCAGGTATTGCAAGAAGGACATTATTCGCCTAAAGCTATTAATGATAGTTTTTCACGACAAGCGTTCGACAGATATATTGAATACAGCGATTACGGAAAACTCTTTTTTATTCAAGACGACTACAACGATTTCAGCCAGTATCGTTTCCAAATAGACGATCAAATTTTACAAAACGAAACAGGCCTTTATACCTTGGTTTCAAAACGATTACAACAACGATTAAGTGAAGCAAATACTTATTACGAAGAAGCACTTAAAAACCCATTTACATTCAATGGAAACGACGAAATTGAGTTGGATGGCAAAAAAATAAAATGGGCTGCTAACACCGAATCACTTAAATCGCGCTGGTTTCAAACCATTAAATACAGAACATTGGTTCGCTTTAACGAACTTAAAGAACAACAAGATAAACAAAAGGAAAATAATAAAACTAACACCAAATCGAAGTCGGTGACAAAAGCTGATACCAGCAAAATAAAATCGGATATTGAATTGGAAAAAGAAGCCCGTGAAAGTGTACGAAAAAACATGCAAGGTTATTTTAAACGCATGAATAAAATAACCGAAACCGATCGTTTCGCTACCTATATCAATAGCTTATGCCGTGTGGTGGATCCTCATACCGATTATTTTCCGCCTAAAGACAAACAACGTTTTGATGAAGAAATGAGTGGTTCCTTTTTTGGTATTGGGGCGCAATTAGCTATCGAAGAGGGGCAATGTAAAATCAAACAAGTGATAGTTGGCGCTCCGGCATGGAAAGAGGGCCGTATGAAAGTAGAAGATATTATATTAAAAGTAGGTCAAGGGGCCGAAGAACCCGTTGAAGTGAGCGGATGGGATATTGAAGATGTTGTTCAAATTATTCGGGGTAAAGAAGGCTCAGAAGTACGATTAACGATCAAACATTTAGCCGGCGACCAAGAAGTTATTTCCATTCGCCGGGGGAAAGTTGAAACAGAAAGTACTTTTGCCAAATCGGTTATCATTCAACAACAAGGAAAAAAAATAGGCTATATTCTCCTTCCTGAATTCTACAATGCGTTCAACGACCCGAATGGTCGTAGATGTGCTGAGGACGTTAAAAAAGAATTGATAAAATTAAATGCCGAAAAAATTGATGGCCTTGTTTTTGATTTAAGAAACAACGGAGGCGGCTCCTTGTCGGACGTTGTTGATATTGTTGGCTATTTTATAGATCGTGGGCCAGTAGTACAAGTCAAATCGCGTGGATCTGCCGCCCAAGCGCTTAACGATAGCAAATCGGGCATTGTATATGATGGCCCCTTGGCGATCTTAATCAATCAAGGCAGTGCATCAGCCTCCGAAATCATGGCCGCGGCAATTCAAGATTACAATCGTGGCATTATTCTTGGTAGCACCTCATTTGGCAAGGGTACAGTTCAGCGTGTATTT
>JBIKQE010000014.1:0-19489 GCA_044349815.1 Chitinophagaceae bacterium
GCGAACCCGTTAAATTGCCCGGTTGCCAGGCGTAGGTTGTACCGCCTGTTGCACTTAATTGCGACGAGGCACCAATACATATCGTGCTAGGGTTCGCGGTAGCCACAACAGTTGGTATCGCACTCACGGTGATCGTCTGCGTAGCCGTATTCGTACAACCGTTCGCATTGGTTGCGGTAACTGTGTAAGTAGTAGTTGCGGTTGGATTGACAGTAATCGATGCCCCGGATAATGAACCCGGTTGCCATAGATACGTGTTGGCCCCTGATGCCGTCAACGTAGCCGATTGGCCTAAGCAAATGGAAGGAGAATTAACTGCAATATTAACCGAAACGGCATTACTAAAACTGGCAGTAGCTGTACAGCCATTTGCGGTAACGGTTACGGAATACGTACCAGCCACCGGCGGAATGATATACGACGTGGTTGCATTATTACTCCATACATATTGAATTGGCGCGGCAGCGTTGGCACTACTGGCTGTGTACGAAATAATATTCTGCCACAAGTTTTGTGCTTCTGTAGGTGGTTGATGAAAATTTGGCGAGGTAATACCACCAAATAAAACCAAGCCACTCCCCCAGTTTTTTTGTGTCAGCACATTAAATCCGGCACCGGCGATAATAGGACTTGTATTACCTCCGGTAATGTGAGCATGCGAATAGGAATTCCCAGTAAGTGTTGTAGCCAATGGGGTATATGGACCAATAAAAATTGGATGCAAAGGAGTTACTGCCGTCACACTATTTTGAGCATTATTATAGTTTAACGTTACCCCACCAAAGCCCCAATTCATATTGCCACCGTTGTTCGGAGCTGAATTGATAAACAAGCGCCCCCCGTTATTTACCCACGTCTCAATGAGGGTTTGATTGGCCGTAAAAAATGTATTCAAGGCCACCGCATTGGCATCGGCCCCTTCCAAAAAAACAAATTGTGTTCCGCTTACAAAAACAGAGGCCGGTACTGCATTCGAAAAAGTAAGCGTTTGATAATTACCCACCCCAAAAACAGCATTCAATGCCGTAACATTATTATTGGTTCCCCAAGGTTCACCATCGCGGATATAATATCGTGCTCCCTGCAAAGGAGCAGCATTTCCTACACCCGTTACTATAGTCTTCAAACTATCTAAACAATTACTTCCTTGTTGAACAATCGTTACTTGAAGCGGTGGATTCACCGTTACTTTAACGGTATCCGAAGCCGAGCAATTGCCGGCATTGGTCGCAGTCACCGTGTAAATGGTTGTAGTAGTTGGCGAAACCGTCACCGATGGTCCAACGAAAATACCCGGCAGCCACACATTGGTAAAGTTGCCCGCATTCGATAACACCGCACTATTCCCCGAACAAATAATATTGGGTGTAGCCACCGGATTAATAATGGGGGTTACCGTATTCACTGTTAAGGAGGCAGTACCCGTGCAACCATACCCACTTACCGTTACCGAATAAGTACCGGGTGTTGCCGGCAAGGTATACGGTGTTGTGGCATTGTTGCTCCACAAATAATTAAACGATAATTGACCGGCACTGTTGGAGGTGTAGTGTATAATATTCTGCCATAAATTTTGCGCTTCTGTAGCTGGCAGATGAAAATTAGGCGCTGTTATACCACCAAATAAAACCAAACCAGCCCCCCACGATTTCTGCGTTAAAATATTCAACCCACTACCGGTAATAATGGGTGTTGTATTACCACCGGTAATGTGTGCATGCGAATACGAATTCCCCGTAAACGTAGTCGCCAACGGAGTATAAGGCCCAACAAAAACAGGATGCAAGGGTGTTACCGCCGTTACAGTAGCTTGGGCATTATTGTAGTTTAAAGTAACCCCACCAAAGCCCCAATTCATATTACCGCCATTATTCGGTGCCGCATTAATAAATAATCGGCCACCATTGTTCACCCATGTTTGAATCAGGGTTTGATTAGCCGTAAAAAAAGAATTTAAGGCGGTGGCATTCGCATCGGAACCTTCCAAAAACACAAACTGTGTACCACTGTTAAAGATTGTTGCCGGAACAGCCAACGAAAAGGTAGTTACTTGATAATTCCCTACTCCAAATACCGCATTTAATGCCGTAATATTATTGTTTACATTCCAAGGCTCTTGATCTCGAATATAAAACTTATTCGCATTGGGTGGAAAGGCAAAAGCACCCGGAATAGAAACACTGAGTGAATCGGTACATGGTACCACATTAGGCACAATACTCATATTGTTTAATGCAGCCACCGGATAATAATACACCGCCGAACTCGTACAACCCAAAGCCCCTGTGGCTGTAACGGTATAGTTGGTGGGCACAGCCGGACTCACACTCACGGTGCTACCACTCAAATTACCGGGTTGCCACGTTAAATTACTCCCCCCGGTTGCCGTTAAGGTGCCCGTGCTACCACCACACAATACGGTAGGCGTTGCATTAATGGCAATATTCAACGGTGGATTGCACGGCGCTTGGGCCGATATTTTATTGGTTGCAATGCCGAATAAAAATAAAAGCACATAAAAACGTTGGAACACCCAACCTAGAAACGCATTACTTTTTGAAGCACGCAATTTGCCAATTTTCAACATAAATAAAATTATTGGTGATGAAATTACACATTTCAGTGTAAAAATGAAACAAATTGAGAATAACACTATCTTATGTTCAATCAACCCAAATTAAAGCCAAGCCATTTTATCAATTAAAACAAAAGCGTTCACATTGAGAATTCATCCATTCCAATAATAAACTAAGCAGTTTTTTGGTATAATTCCGATAGCATGCACGATGGCAGGTTTACATAAATCAATGGCTGTCCGAGCCCCTCAGCCGCCATAAACACCCCCAAGAAAACTACCACAAACTAATTTCTTTGGGGCTGTCAACCACCTACGCTCTTCAGCCATTATCCGTCCCTTTCGGGGTCCGCTTCGCTCCCGTGCCGCCTTCGCTTCGCTGCAGCGTCACCAAGCCCTCCAGGCACGGCAGCCCTTCAGCAATAGAAACAATGTTCAACAAGCTGAGAAAAAAACACGATTGCACGATTATAGGATTGATCAGCTAATTGTTGACTTTCCTTGCTAACTTGATATCTTTGTTCCGAATTATATTTTAAATTACTATGCATATGCCCTTCTATTTTTTATTGACCTTATTATTAAGCTCGTGCCAAAATGTGGTTAGTTCAACGAATAACTCAAAACCGAACGATACTGTTGTGGAGGCTCAGCCACCCATAATGCCTACGGTGTATACCGATACGTCGGCCTATACCCTTACCTATCAATCGGTATCGAAACTCCCGGCTGGCGAAGGTACCAAGTCGGTGATTTTTAGTGCCGATATGACGCGCTTGTATGCGTTGAACCTTGAAGGCTTGAGTGTGTTTGAATACAGTCAGCGCGATAAAAAATTGTTGCGCATTTTTAAATTCAAGGCTACTCCAGGTACGGGTTGGGATTACGAAACCGATAAACCCATTAAATCGTTGCAAGAAAAACCGGTGGAAGCGTGTATGTCGGCCGGCGATAGTGTGTTGTGGGTTTCCTTGCATAATGCCGAAGGCATTGTGCCGTTGTTTTTATCGAGCAACACGGTGCGTTCACGCAAACCCATCAACCAAACAGACAAGCTAGTATATATTCTTAGTCCGGAAGGCGCCAAACAAGATTCATTTTACACGCCGCTTATTAAAACCGGAAAAACACCGAAAGTAATTGCCCGCACCGCCGACGATAAAACCTTGTTGGTATCGAATTGGCATTCCTACACGGTATCGGTGCTCGATGTGCATTATAAAAAATACCCGTTTGCTACGGTTAAAAAAGATATTGCCGTGAGTTCCATACCGCGGGGTGTGGTGATTGACGATAAACTAAACACCAGTTATGTGGCCATTATGGGTGGCGCCAGCTTAGCGAAAATCAACAATGCCACGTGGGATTTAAATGGACAAGTGTCGGTGGCTTCGAACCCGCGCCATGTGCTGATGGATCGCAAAGGACGCTTGTTTGTTTCGTACAATAAATTAGGACAAGTAGCGTGCGTAGAACCAAGTACAGGAAAGACCTTGTTCACGGCCAATACCGCGGCGCAACCTCGCACCATTGCCTTATCGAAAAATGGACAATACTTATACGTAACTTGTTATAAAGGTGAAACCGTAACGGTGTTTGAAGTTTTAGAAGACAGTTTCAAAGAAATTGCCACCATGCCGTGCAAAGGCTTACCGGTGGGCATCGATATTTTTGAAAATAAGGAAACTGTGGAAGCTTGGGTTTGTCCGTACAATGGCGGTGCGCTTTCTATTTATACCTTTAGTAAACAAGCTCGTTAAGGAGAACATCGTTTGCTGAAGAAAGGGAGGGACGTTGAGAGAATAGCCCCGGCTGTAGCGGTTATGCCGCGCCTTGGTAATGGCGGCATTGTTTGATGATGAACTAGGGCGCGGCATTTGAGCGTAAGACGGGTGGGGAGGTGAGGAAAGAGAGGGTGATGCGCTTCAAAAAGAGAGCGAAGGGGTGAATGGTATTTGAGGGGTTATCACAGAGGGTAAGAGGATTTTTTCACAGAGGAAGGGAGGGAAGTAACTATTCGAAACAAGGCTTTAAGGGCGATCCCTTGTGGCCGCCCGCAAAAAATGGGAGCGAGAAACTGAGCGGGTGCGAGGGGTTAAATAATCCCCTCGCGAATGAGATCGTGGAGGTGAATGATGCCGGCATAACGCCCGTCGTTTTCTACCACCAATTGCGAAATATTGTTGGTGCGCATCATGCTCAAGGCATCTACGGCCAAGGCATTTTCGTTGATGGTTTTAGGGTATTGGCTCATGATATCGGCGGCACATAATGTTTCCCATTGCGGGAACTTTTCGAGCATGCGACGAATATCGCCGTCGGTTACAATGCCCATAATATGCCCTTCGGAGGAACATACTACCGCAGCCCCCAACCTATTTTCCGTAATGGCGAACAAGGTTTGTTTGCTGTTTGTAGTGGCCTCCACCGCGGGTTTGGCGTTGTTCCTACTTAAATCGCTCACGCGTAAATACAGGCGTTTGCCTAAGGCGCCGCCGGGATGGAAACGTGCAAAATCGGCCGGTTTGAATCCTTTGAGTTCGAGCAAACAAACCGCCAAGGCATCGCCCATCACCAATTGCGCGGTGGTGCTGCTGGTTGGGGCCAGGTTGTTCGGACACGCTTCCACGGCCACGGTACTATTAATAAAATAATCGGCTTGGGTGGCTAAATAAGAACCGGCCGCGCCACACAAGGCAATCAGGGTATTGCCAAACTGCTGTATAAACGGCACCAACACTTTGATTTCGGGGGTTTCGCCACTTTTCGAAATCAGCATCACGATGTCGTTTTCGCGAATCATACCGAGGTCGCCATGAATGGCATCGGCCGCATGCAAGAACAAGGCCGGGGTGCCCGTGCTGTTTAAGGTGGCTACAATTTTTTGGGCAATGATGGCGCTTTTGCCAATACCGCTTATTACTAAACGTCCTTTCGATTGATGAATGGTTTCAACAGCCGATACAAACGCGGTATCAATAAATGCTTGCAGGCCTTGTACCGCGTGCATTTCGGTTTGTATACAGGCCAAAGCTGTTTCTTGTATAGACGCTGTGCTCATGAGAAAAACAAAGATAACCCTTCGCCCCCCAACAAAAAAGCCGCACAAGGCGGCTTCTTAATTTATTTCTTTTTTGGGTTTTTCAACGCAACCTTTTCTGGCTTAGGTGGTTGGTACGTGCCTGTAAGCAATTCCATAATTTTGGTTTCCATGGCCGGTGTTAAGGGGTTACCTGCGTAATTGAATTCGGTGAGTTGCGCCATTTGGCCTAATTCAACCGGAACATCTTGCAATTGGTTGTTGGTAACATTCAATCCTTGTAAACCACGCATCATACCCAATTCGGCCGGTAAGGCTTTCAATTGGTTGTTGCTCAAATCAACGCGCGTGAGTTTTTCCATACCGGTTAATACCATCGGAAATTCTTCAAAAGCATTGTTGGCCATGTGTAATTCGCGGAGCGCCTGCATGTTGGCCATGCTAGCCGGCAAGTCGAATACTTGATTGCCAGGTTGGCCGGGTTGACCTAACACTAACTTTTCTAATTTAGTGAGCGATCCAATTTCAGAGGGCAAGAAATGCAAATTGTTGTTCGACAAATTCAATTCGCGCAAGTCTTTCAAATTACGAATATCGGAAGGCAAGTAGTTGAGTCCACAACCGCTTAAATCGAGGTTGGTGATGTTCTTCATTTGACGCACGATGCTCATCATCAACTTAGGGTCGCTAATTTGATTGCCGCTGAATTTGAATGAGGTCAAGGCTTTCAAATTATTGATTTCGTCGGGCAAGGCATGAATCGGGTTGCCGGTGATATCTAACACCTCTAAGTTTTTGCACGCCGAAATAGTGGACGGCAAGGTGCTCAATTGGTTGTTGCTGAGAATCAACTTGCGTAAATTCTTCAACTCGCCGATGGTGTTGGGAATAGCTTTTAAATTGTTGTTCGACAAATCGAGTACTTCCAACTTATCGAGCAAAAAGATGTCGACCGGAATTTCAGAAATATTGGCGTTCTGCAAACTCAACTCGCGCAAATTGCGGTAGCGAAAAAGCTCCTTCGGCATTTTATTGAAGGGCTGACTCACGATGTTTAATTTGAACACACACAAATATTCGTGTGCGGCATACGGCATGGTGGAGTATACTTTATCGGGATCACATGGTTGAGCGACAGGATAATATTGCTGGGCCGTGAGGGTTAATCCACTAAACAGGACCGACAGGCTGAACATCAATTTCTTCATTGTACAGATAAAATTTGGCTTTAAAAATAGGTCGATTTTTGGCAAAAACATAATTTTTGTTCAAATCATCGTTCGAAGTGAGAATTTATGCCTCTTTCGAATCCTTCGAGGGGTCGTTTGAAGAGGCCTTAAACGTGGCACAAACCGTTTCAATATGGGTTAATAATTGGGTTCGTCCCAGGCGTTTTTCCGATGAGGTGACTATCATGTGAGGCAATTCCTCCCACCACGCCGACAAGGTATCGCGGTAGGTTTGTACGTTTTTACTCACCGTTTTCTGGTTTTCTTTATCGGCTTTGGTAAACACCAAGGTAAACGGCACGCCTTTCTCGCCAAGTTTATTAATAAAGTCGATGTCTTGCTGTTGGGGCGCATGCCTACTATCTAACAACAAAAACAAGCACAATAAATTTTCGCGGTTTTCTACATAGTTCCATATCATTTTGGTCCACTCGCCGCGTTTTTTCTGCGACACCTTGGCGAATCCATACCCGGGTAAATCGACCCAAAATTCGGCATCGTTGATTAAAAAGTGATTGATTAATTGGGTTTTTCCGGGCGTAGACGACACCTTGGCCAAATCGCGTTTATTGGCCAACATATTGATTAACGAGGATTTTCCTACATTACTTCGACCTATAAACGCAATTTCAGGCTTATCGGGTTTAGGGCATTTGGCCAGTTCAGTATTGCTAATTATAAAAACCGCTTTTTTCACTTCCATGCGGCAAAGGTAGGTTGAAGCAAGCAAACGCTTATATAGCCCATTAATAGCCTATTGGCGAACCCCAATGGCAAAACGATGCGAAGCATGTACCTTCGCGGCATGGGAACATCGGTGGTACCCGACAGTCGGTCGGAGTTAAGCAAGAAAAAACAAGTTGAAAATATGTTCGACGACATTGCCCCGCGCTACGATTTTCTGAATCGCTTGTTGTCGTTCCGTATCGATGTGCTTTGGCGGAAGCGGGTAATTAAACTTTTACGCCCCCATGCCCCCAAAACCATCCTCGATGTGGCCACTGGCACGGCCGACCTCGCCATTGCCCTGCAAGCCTTACACCCCGATAAAGTTACCGGCATCGATTTATCGGCGCAGATGCTGGCCGGCGGCGAAACCAAAATCAAAGCCAAACAACTTTCAAATAAAATAACCTTGTTGAAAGGCGACGCCGAAAACCTTCCCTTCCCCGATGCTTCCTTCGATGCGGTAACCGTGGCCTTTGGGGTACGTAATTTTGAAAACCTCGAGCAAGGACTCAGCGAAATTCTGCGGGTGCTCAAACCGGGCGGACAATTTATTATTTTAGAATTTTCGAAAGTAAAAACCTTCCCCGTCAAACAATTATATGCCTTCTATTTCCGTTATATAACACCCACAATCGGTAAATTGTTCAGTCCAAACAAACAGGCTTACACCTATTTACCGAATTCCGTGGCCGTTTTTCCCGAAGGTGCCGAATTGAATGTAATATTGCAAAAAATCGGCTTTAAACAACCCGTATGTCATTCACTCACTTTTGGCATTGCCTCCATTTATCAGGCCGCAAAAGCCTCTTCATAAGTTTATGCCTTCTCGCCGGCTTTAATGCCACGGCGCAGAACGACCGCATGAACAATCCCGAACACGACGAAAAGCCGTACTACTTCGGTATTACCCTCGGGTTCAATTCGGCGCAATACCGCCTCAACCAATCGAAATTCTTTACCGAATACGATACCGTTAAAAATATTAAACCAATTTGGGGACAAGGCTTTCAGTTGGGTATCATGGGCAATTTGAAGCTCAGCAATTTTGTTGATGTACGCGCCATCCCGTCGTTTATGATTCGCGAAAAAGCACTCGATTTCACGCTCTACAACGACAGTGTAAAGAAAAATTATTTCGAATCGGTGTTGTTTAGCTTGCCAATCGAATTCAAATTCAAATCGGACCGTCAAAATAACTTTCGGTTTTATGTATGTGCCGGTGGCAAGTTCGATTACGATTTTAATTCCAACGCCCGTTCGCGTCGGCTCGACGATGTGATAAAAGTAAAACCGGTCGATTACGGGTACAATGTTGGCCTCGGCTTCGAGTTCTATTATCCCAACTTCATATTCTCACCCGAAATCAAAGTGAGCAACGGGATGGGCAATTCCATCATCCGCGACGTGGGCGACCCCACCAACAAAGCCATCGACCGCATTTCCACGCGCATGATTATCATATCGTTTCATATAGAGGGGTAGTTTCTTCCGCCCTCGCTCCCATTCAGTTTACCGCTCTCCATTTCTCTGTGAAAAAACCTCTTTTCCTCTGTGATAACTAGCGAATGAAATTCGCTCCCTAGGTTCCGTTTTATAAAATGGAACAAACATCAAATCGTAAAATCCTTTAATTCTTTCATCGTATTCCTCATGTTGGCAAATGCCATTCGCCCCTACATAAGGGGCTGCCACAAGGACACGTTTTCATTTATCGCCCCTCCATTTCTCTGTGAAAAAACCTCTTTTCCTCTGTGATAACTAGCGAATGAAATTCGCTCCCTATTGCTTCGACACCACATACTCGTTAAATATCTTATTCAACCAACGTAAAATTGCCAACATAAATAAGAAGGCTACAATCAATAAACAAACATTCACCAAAAAGAAATTGCCTTTATCGTCGTAGGTATCCCACATACTGGCCAATACACCACTCAGCTTATTTCCTATCGACGTCGATAAAAACCAACCTCCCATCATCAGGGCGGTTATTCGTGGCGGACTCAACTTCGATACAATCGATAAGCCCATCGGACTCAAAAATAATTCGCCAATGGTAATTACGCCATAGCTTGCTACCAACCACCACACACTTACTTTCTCCGCGCCATTTTCGCCGGCTTTAACAGCCGCATACATCACCAAGGCACTCAAACCAGATATAAGTAAACCTAAGGCAATTTTAGTGGGCGTGGTAGGCTCAACATTCTTCCGTCGTAAGAACGTAAAAAAGGCCACCACCAAAGGCGTTAATAAAATCACCCAACCAGGGTTTATCGACTGACTTAAATTAGTAGCCCATACACTCACCGTGGCGCCTTCTTGCGGTTTATTCTCAGGGGCTACATTTCTGAAGTACAAGGGATAGTCGACGGTCTTCACAACCGCCCCATTATTTTTTTGTAAACGGAATTGGGCATCGTACAATTCGGTACTGTCTTTTTTGAAGTCGATATTTTTCGAAAACTTCAAGGCATCAAATACCTGCTGTTGGGTACCGCTCACTTGTCGGTTCGTATACCGATCGGCCCAGGTAGTTAAGGCACTGCCGTTTTGTTTGAACACCGCCCAAAATAAGGTCACCACAGCAAATATGGCCAAGAGTGCGCCAATGGGTTTCTTCTCGTCGGGCTTGGCTTTAACATACAGCGATGCATAAAAAAACACCACAGGAATACAAGCGAAAATAAACGCATCGGTACTGTCGCTCCCAAAAATATTGTTCGGCAATAACCATCCCAAAACACCCGCCAATACACTAGGTACTAATATGAGCAATGTGATGCGCGCAAACGACATATCGCCGGGTTGTTCGCCTTTCAGCACATCAAATTCTTTATAATATTTTGTACCGGCCATAAAAATCAATATCCCAATAAACATCCCTACACCGGCGGCCATGAAAGCCCAGGTCCAACCCAACATAATTTGCAAAGCCGCGCCAAAAAAATTACAAATAAATGCGCCAATATTAATCCCCATATAAAAGATGTTGAAGCCATCATCTTTCATAGCTTTATGTTCGGGGGTTGAATACACATTGCCCAACAAGGTGGAGATATTCGGCTTGAAAAAACCATTCCCGAAAATCACCAAGGTCATAGCAATGTATAAAATAGTTTTATCGTGAATGCCCATCAAGCAGTACCCAATCCCCATCAATAAACCGCCGGCAATAATCGATTTTCGATAACCAAAATACCGATCGGCTAAGAGTCCGCCCAAGAACGGCGTTAAGAAAACCAAGGCAATAAACGTACCGTATAAATCGGCCGATTCCGCTTCGGTCATAGCAAAGCCCTCTTTTACATCTTTCAAATACAACGTAAAGATGCCAATCATCAGGTAATAGCCAAAGCGTTCCCACATTTCAGAAAAGAATAAAAAAGGAAGTGCCTTAGGGTGTTTAGTTTTTATTGCATTCATGCCAAGAAAAAATTAAATATAACTGTTTTTACAAATCATCAAATTCATACAATTCATCGAGGTGCGTATTGGCCGGTATGTCAAAAATGGGATTGATTTTACCGTCCACCAAGCCATAAACCCAACCATGTAAATGCGGATAGGTATTCTTTTTCCATGCGCGTTGAACAATCGATGTTTTTGCCAAGTTCATTACTTGCTCGCACACATTCAATTCGGTTAAGCGATTGGCACGTAATTCGGGGTCGGCAATGGCATCAATTTCATCGCGGTGATAACGATACACATCTTTGATATTGCGCAACCACTTATTGATAATGCCAAACGAATGGTTCGTCATGCTGGCTTTTACACCCCCACAACCATAATGGCCGCAAACAATAATATGCTTTACATGCAAATGATGTACCGCATATTCCAACACCGAAAGCATATTTAAGTCGGTATGCACCACCATATTGGCTACATTCCGATGCACAAATATTTCGCCGGGTTGGGTGCCGGTAATTTCGTTGGCCGGTACGCGGCTATCGCTGCAACCGATCCATAAAAATTCAGGACTTTGAACCGTGGCTAAACGGGCAAAATAGTTGGGGTCTTTTTCAATAGCCTCTTTGGCCCAATGTTCGTTATTGAACAATAATTTTTGATACGATTCCATCGTGTCGATTTATGCTTGAATTACTTAGGCAACATACCCAAAATATCGTCTAAGATAGCACGTTCGTTCGATAAACGGGGCACTTTATGTTGGCCGCCTAATTTACCTTTCTTTTTCAACCAAGCATTGAATGTACCCGACGGAACAGCATGCACTTTTGGCATCGACAAGGCAATGTCTTTATGCCGTTTGGCCTCATAATCGGAATTTACTTTTTGCAAGGTAGCATCGAGAACGCGGGTAAACGCCTCCATCGATTCGGGAGCCCGATTAAACTCAATGAGCCATTCGTGGCCTCCATTCTTGGTTTCGCTCATGTAGATGGGCGCAGCGGTATAATCGCTCACCGTTGCCTGCGTTTGTAAACAAGCTTCGGCAATGGCTTTGTCGGTATTATCAACAATCACTTCTTCGCCAAAGGCATTTATAAAATGCTTTAAACGACCGGTAACTTTAATACGGTAAGGATTGATAGAAACAAACTTGATGGTATCGCCCACAATGTACCGCCACAAACCGGCGTTGGTGGTAATTACCAAGGCGTATTGGGTATCTAAGGAAACCTCTTCCAATTGCAGGGTGCGTGCATCGGGTTTGCCGTATTCTTCGAGGGGTAAAAATTCGTAAAAAATACCATGATTCAAAAAGAGTAACATCCCTTCACGGTCTATAATATCTTGTGCTGCAAAGAAGCCCTCGGAGGCATTGTAGTTTTCTAAATACCGCATATTTCCCGAGGGTATAAGCGCTTTGAATTGCTGGGCATACGGTGCAAAATTCACTCCACCATGCATATACAACTCCAAATTAGGCCATACATCGTGCAAGTTGTTCTTGCCCGTAAGTTCAAAAATATATTTTATCAGTACCAGGGTCCATGTAGGCACACCGGCAATCGAGGTTACATCTTCGTTGATGGTTGCCCGTGCCATCCGATCGATTTTCTCTTCCCATTCTTGCATCAAGGCAATCGACAAATCGGGGGTACGAATGAGGTGGGTAAAGAACGACATGTTTTGAATCATAACGGCCGACAAATCGCCATAATACGTATCGGCATGCAGTTGATTCAGTTCATGACTCCCCCCCAAGGTGAGGCATTTGCCGGTTAAGATTTCCGATTGCGGAAAGTTTCGATAATACAAGGCCATTACATCCTTACCCGATTTATAATGGCATTCCTCCAACGATTCGTTGCTAACGGGTATAAACTTACTTTTTTCGGAGGTTGTCCCCGACGATTTAGCAAACCACGAAACCGGTGAATTCCACAAAATATTTTGCTCGCCCCGCATCATTTGTTCAATGTAGGGTTTCAAATCGTCGTACTCGTGGAGAGGCACTTGTTTTTTGTATTCGGGTATTTGATTGATGTGGCGAAAACCATATTTCTTACCAAAAGCAGTAAACTGCCCGTCGTGTATCAACGAATTGAACACTTTTACTTGCGTGGTGTACGGATTGAGCAGGTAGTTATCGATGGAACTCCAGCGAAGTTTGAGCAATCCTTTCAAGGCAGGGTTTAAAATCTTCATCCGGTTAACGCTTCTCCTGAACTGGTTTATAGAACAGGCAGGTAAAAATACATGAAAATGTGGGATTTGCTACTAGCTTGTAGAATTTGATTCTCGGCGAGGCCGCAATTCAAAGTTTTGTCCCAAATAAAGTCGGCGCACTTGTTCGTCGCCGGCTAATTCTTCGGCAGTACCCGATTTTAAAATATTGCCATCGTACAATAAATAGGCCCTATCGGTAATGGAAAGGGTTTCTTGTACATTATGATCGGTAATGAGAATACCAATGTTCTTGAATTTCAATTGCTCTACAATGGTCTGAATATCTTCTACCGCAATGGGGTCGATACCGGCAAAAGGTTCATCGAGCAAAATAAATTTGGGGTCTACGGCCAAGGCACGGGCAATTTCTGTCCGGCGGCGTTCTCCCCCACTCAGCACATCGCCATTGCTGCCCCGAACATGGGTTAACCGAAATTCTTGCAACAACGATTCCAACTTGTCTTTTTGTTCCGCTTTACTTAAAGACGTAATCTCCAATACTGCGGCAATATTTTCTTCAACCGTCATTTTCCTGAATATCGACGCTTCTTGTGGCAAGTAACCAATACCCATTTGAGCGCGTTGATACATGGGTAATGATGTGATTTTTTTTTCGTCGAGAAACACATCGCCCTCATCGGGCTTTATTAAACCCACCACCATATAAAACGTGGTAGTTTTACCGGCACCATTCGGCCCCAGCAAACCCACAATTTCGCCTTGTTTTACGCTAACCGAAACTTGCTTAACCACCGTTCGTTGCCGATACGATTTCACTAACGCAGTAGTACGGATTTCAGACAATGGAGCAGGCATAAGCAATTATTGTTTTTTAATTTTCTCTAAGCGCACGCCAATACTCATCAGTTCAGGCAACGGATCTTGACGCATCAAATGCTTTAAGGTCATGGTATAGGTGCCCGTTTTGGAAAAATGAACCGGTGCGCCTTGAGGCGTCAAGGGTATTTGGTGTTCCCGAATATCCTGCATGCCTCTTCCTAACCACTTGCCATCGGCTTGTGCCAATGTAAGCTCCACATTACTGCTCAAGGGAACAGATTCGCCGGGCAAGGTTGTGGCCACATTCAACCAGATATTTGAAAACGGATAAGCATCGGTATGGCGAAGCGTAGCATACACCATATAATTGCTGAGGGTATCATTTATAGTAAATACAAACATCTTGGGTTCTTTCAACAACCAATGCCGATTGGCCAAGGAACTGTTTTTTTCAAACACATCGTTGTGTAAACAAGCCGACAAGCTAAAGGTGAGTAACACCGGAAGTATCCATCGCATAGTGGCAAAGATATTATAAGGCATTGAGTAATTGCTCCTTCGCTTGCTCCAATTCATCTTTCATGGCCACCACCAATTTCTGAATCCCTACATCGTTGGCTTTCGAACCCAATGTATTGATTTCGCGACCAATTTCTTGTAATAAGAACCCTAATTTCTTTCCTTTATGCAGTCCCTCTTCGGCCATCAATTCGTTGAAATACAAACAATGGTGGCGCAAACGGTTCCGTTCCTCGTTGATATCGAGTTTCTCTACATAAAAAATAATTTCCTGTTCAAGGCGGTTGGCATCGGTAGGTAACCCATTGCTATTTTCTTGTACCGCTTGCAGGAGCTTCTCGCGGAGGCGAGGTATACGGCCTTTTTCGAGCGGGTCTACCTCATTCGCCAAGCGAGCAATGGTTTCAATGTTGTGCTGAACGTGTTTAGTTAACATCACACCTTCTTGCCGACGTTGAGCCATCAAGGCCTCGCAGGCTTGTTGAATAGCCAAGGCCACTAATTCCCAATCGGCTGTATCTAATACATCCAACGATGCCGAAACAATTTCAGGCATCCGCATCAAAGTCGATAATATATCTTTCTTTTCTAATTGGAGTTCATCGGCAATTTGAATCATGGCTTGGTAATAATGCTTAGCTAATTCGGTATTGACCGTCATAGCGCGGGCATTGCCATGCTGTTTAATAAGTATGTTTATATCTACACTTCCCCGAATCAGTTGTGCTTGCACCAAATTGCGCACATCAATTTCGTAGGGTTTTAAGAGGGGCGATAATTTGGTATTAATTTCAAATTGCTTTCCGTTGAGTGAGCGAATTTCAATAACGCCACTGTAGTTGGGAGTTTGAAATTCTTGTCGACCAAAACCGGTCATCGATAACAGCATGGATAAAAATATTTTTATAAAAGTAGGCATTCCCATGAAAATAGCGGGAAAAAGATATTTTAATACATCAAGGGAACAAAGCCCATATTGTATAATTCAAAATGATATCGATTAACAAGCGATTGCTTCAAACGCTTTATTCATGCCTATTTCAGCGTATAAAAAAAATCCGAACATCAATGGCGTCCGGATTTTTTTTGAATTTATGGGTTAGTAAGCGTAATAACCAATACAAGTATATAACATAATTTTTATTTCCAAAAATTATTTGAAAAAAAATTTATACCCTTCCATGTGCATAACCCACACAAAACACGTTTTATTTTTTTAATTGTTGTTACCAAGCGGGCGTTCATTTTAGCAATATTGAATATCGGTTGAAGCAATTACCTTTGTGTTCGTTAAAAAATATTCTATGGTTTATTCTTATTCAGTTGCCGAACGTTTTATGCAGTATGTACAAATCGATACACAAAGCGATCCGAATGCAACGTGTTTTCCGAGTACTGAAAAACAAAAAGATTTAGCTCGTTTATTGCAACAGGAATTAACTACACTTGGCTTAAGCGACGTGATGATGGATGAACACGGTTATGTGTTTGCCACCATTCCCGCCACAAGCGCCAAAGAAGTTCCCGTTATTTGTTTTTGTTCGCACATGGATACCGCGCCCGATTGCAGTGGCACCGGTGTTAAACCTATTTTGCATGCCAACTATCAAGGACAAGATGTAGTATTACCCGACGATAACACGCAGGTAATTACCACACAACAACATCCATATTTAAAACAACGTATTGGCGACGATATTATCACCGCATCGGGCAATACCTTATTAGGAGCCGACGACAAAGCAGGTGTAGCCATCATTATGGATTTTGCCGCCTATATGATGCAGCATCCGGAAATTCAACACGGTAAAATACGCATCTTGTTTACACCCGACGAAGAAGTTGGCCGCGGTGTAGAAAAACTCGATATGAAAAAATTGGGAGCCGATTATGGCTATACCCTCGATGGCGGTGAACGTGGTGCCCTAGAATATGAATCGTTCAGTGCCGACGGTGCCACGGTAACTATTCATGGCATCAGTGCCCACCCTGGTTATGCCAAAGGCAAAATGGTTAGTGCCATTAAAATAGCGGCCGATTTTTTAGACCGTTTACCGAAAGACCGTTGGAGCCCTGAAACCACCGAAGGCCGCGAAGGCTATGTTCACCCGATGTCGGTAGAGGGTGTTATAGAAAAAGTAACCATCAAATTTATAATCCGCGATTTCGATACAGCCACCTTAGCCCAACACGAAGCGCAATTGGAAAACATATTGAAAGAAACCGTAGCTGAATACCCGGGTGCCCATTACGAATTCAGTGTGTATGAACAATACCGCAATATGATGGACATACTGAAAGAAGTTCCCTTTGTGGTTGATTATGCCGAAGAAGCCATGACGCGCGCCGGCGTGAACGCCGAACGTCACCTGATTCGTGGCGGTACCGATGGTTCGCGTTTATCGTTTATGGGTCTCCCCTGCCCCAATATTTTTACGGGCGAAATGGCTATACATGGCAAGCACGAATTTGTGAGTGTGCAAGACATGCAAAAGGCAGTAGATACCTTGGTGGAATTGGTGCAAATTTGGGAACAACGCAGTTAAAACTGCGTCACCAGTTTGATGTTCAACAAGCGGGCTGTTAATCGGTTTGGAACCGCGTAGGTGCGCGATGTGGATTGATCTTGAATCCACATATACGACAAGGTGTTTTGTATACCCAACAAGTTGAATACTTCCAAGCTCAACCACATGGTTTTTACTTTTTGGAAGTAACTATAACTCGGTCTATCTTTCTTCGCGCCATCAATAATAAGTGCAGCAAAACCGATATCCACACGCTTGTAACTAGGAATACGCAGGGTATCGCCATACCTATTTTGGTCGGGCGGACCAAACGGCAAGCCGGTGGAATACAACCCATTCAAATACAATTTAAAGTTCTTATTGCGTGGAAGGTAATCGGAGAAGAACAAGCCAAAGCTTATACGCGAATCGGTTGGTCGAGGAATGAATCCAGGATAAACCACCGCACTGTCGGCGCCGGCTACATTGGGGTAAACAATCTGATCGTCGAGTAAATTCTCGCCTGTTTTCATTAATCCTAAACTCACCCACGATTCTGCGTCTTTCACTAAATCGCCATACAAACGAAATTCAGCCCCATAGGCATACCCAACTGCGTTGTTCTTACCCAAGTACCGAATGCGCACATTGTCGTATTCATAAGGCACTAAATTCCACATGTGTTTGTAATACATTTCGGTAGTGAACTTAAACGGACGACCACCCAAGCCTTGAAACTGATAATCGAGTCCGCCCACGGCGTGGTACGAGCGTTGTGCTTTCAATTGCGTATTCACCGAACCATCGGGCAAACGCATTTCCCTATAAAATGGCGGCTGCGAATAAATACCCGTTGCCAAGCGGTATATCACATCGCGCTTTTGGCGCATGGGCTTATACGATACTTGTAAGCGCGGACTCACCAGAAACTCGTTATTGAGTTGGTTATAATTAAAACGAACGCCGCCCGTCATTACCAAACCGATGGAATCGAAAGCAATATTATCTTGAAGGTAGGCATTGAATCGGGTGTATACAAAATCCTGAGCCGATTTATAGCGCCTTGCCATCAACAACGCAGTATCACTGTAGGGCTGCGAAAATCCGGCACTATCTCTGCGTTCCCATTCATTGAGTTTATCGCTAATGTTTACATGTTCGGCATTAGCCCCCCATTGTAAAAAATGACCGCCCGCTTTATAGGTTCCTTTATGCCCCACATTGCCCACTAAAATATTCAAATAATTACGTGCAAAGGTGTGAATGACGCCCGTCCCCAAGGCATACTTCAAATCGCCAAAATTGGCTTTGCTTAAATCGGTTTCAATTTCACCCAACAAGTACTCCCCTTGAATATCGTAGGTTTCTTTTTCATTGGTCATGAAGCCGGAGGCCAACCACTTGAGTTGTAATTTATCGTTTGGCCGGTGGGTAGCCGAAATACCCCCAAAGCGCGAATCGAATTGATCGGTTTCAGCACCGGTATAAAACGTTTGTAATTGAAACGCTTTATTGATTAAACCAAAACTCTGTGTTGAATTTTCGGGAATAAAATCGAAGCGATTACGCGCAAAATTAGCGAACACATCAATTTGCCAATCGGTATTGATTTGATAAATGATATTCCCTTGTATATCGGTAAACGTTGGGTTGTACACCCCTTTTGTTTGTTGCGCTTGCAATAAATACTGATTCGATTTTTGGCGGAGTCCAACCATGTACGACAATCGACGATTCAAACCAACCCCTTCCAAATGCGCCCCAAACCCCAACAAACTCAAGGTTACACTACCGGCAAATTCTTTGGGCTTTTTATAGGTAATATCGAGCACACTACTCATTTTATCGCCATACTTGGCTTGGAAGCCACCGGTTGAAAAATTCACACCACTCACTAAATCCGGATTGATAATACTCAAGCCCTCTTGCTGACCACTCCGTACCAAGAACGGACGATATACTTCAAAATCGTTGATGTACACCAAGTTCTCATCGAAGTTCCCGCCACGCACATTATACTGCGAGGTGAGTTCATTGTTGTTACTCAAAAATATTTTCAACAAGCCTTCTATGCCACCTACGGTGCTAGGCAACAAATTATGTTTTTTAGGATCAATCCGAATGGAGCCGGCCTCGGTGCGTCTTGTTTCGTCGCGCACGGTAAACTCCTTTATTTTAATAGAAGCATTTTTGAGCGACACCGTAATATTGACGGTTTTATTCTCTTCAACAAAACGAGTTAACTTCACGGTTTCGTACCCTAAATACGAAAAGGTGAGTTGCACATTCCGTTTGGCGGGTAAACTAAGCATAAAATGCCCCTCGGCATTGGTGCGGGCACCTTGCGGCAAATCGCGCACACTCACACTCACAAATTCAAGGGCTTGTCCGTATTCATCGAGCACACGACCTTCAATGATTCCTTGGCCTTGTTGCGCTTGGGCGGAAATGGCCCAGAACAGTAAAA
>JBIKQE010000159.1:0-5405 GCA_044349815.1 Chitinophagaceae bacterium
GGCAGGTTCGTAACCTAAATGTTCTATGTGCCGCGGACTTTTACTCTGCTCGATGTACTGATACAAGATGGCATCGAGTACGGCATAATCGGGCAGTGAATCGCTGTCTTTTTGATTGGGGCGCAACTCGGCCGATGGCGCTTTGGTGAGGATGTTTTGCGGTATGATTTCGCCGTTGCGGTTGATGTATTCCATGAGGGCATATACTTGTGTTTTGTACACATCGCCCAATACGGAAATACCCCCTGCCATGTCGCCGTACAAGGTGCCGTAACCACAGGCGCATTCGCTTTTGTTGGTGGTATTGAGCAGAATTTGTCCGTGCTTGTTGGCAATGGCCATCAATACGTTGCCGCGACAACGGGCCTGTATATTTTCTTCGGCCAAACCAAAAGGCGTGCCCCGATACAAAGGCTCCAACTGCTGCATGAAGGCATCATACAAAGGTTTGATTTCAATAATATGATGCGGGTTGCCCAAGTTCTTCGACAAGGCCAAGGCATCGGCCACGGAATGTTCGGTGGAATATTGCGATGGCATTAAAATGGCGGTTACATTTTCAGCGCCCAAGGCTTCGCAGGCCAAGGCCAAGGTTAGCGCTGAATCGGCGCCACCACTCGAACCGAGTATGGCTTTTGTGAAACCCATTTTTTGAAAGTAATCGCGAATGCCGAGGATGAGAGCATCGTAAATACGATCGATATGCAAGTGCGCTTGATAAGTATCCGGATTTAATTCGGCATTGGGTACATGCGCAGCTGGTGTAATAATGGCATCAGTAAAGCCACCGTCTACTTGCCAATCCACCATCAAGGTATCTTCGGTAAAATAAGCGCCTTCAGCAATGAGGTTGGCTTGGGCATCGAACACCAAGGAGCCGCCATCAAATACAATTTCGGTTTGCGAACCCACGGTATTGCAATACAACAAAGGTAATTTGTATTTCAGCACATTGGCTTTGATAATCGCCTTGCGGTCTTCCACGTGGGTATAATCGAAGGGCGAGGCGCTGAGGTTGATCATGATATCGGGTTGTTGCGCCATGAGTTGGTCCATGGGACAAATGCGATACAGCGGATTATCGCCGAGGTTCCAAATATCTTCGCATACCGTAACGGCCAATTTTTTTCCTTTGAACGACAGCACATTCCACTGGGCGGCCGCTTCGAAATACCGGTTCTCATCGAATACATCGTAGGTGGGCAACAAAGTTTTGTGCACTACCCCTTGAATGGCTTGTTCGTGCAAAAGGTACACACTGTTGTGCAAGTCTTTGCCTTCGCGTTGCGGATTAATGCTGGGACAACCTACTAACACGCCAATGGTATCGGCGGCTTCGCACAAGGTATCGAGGGATTGTCGGCAACGTTGAATAAAATCGTCGAAGCCTAAAAAATCGCGGGGCGGGTAACCGCATACCGACAATTCGGAAAACACAATTAAATCGGCTTTAGCGGCTTTAGCGGCTGCGATGGCCTCCAACATGTGTTGCGTGTTTTTTTCGAAATGTCCAATATGATAATTCTGTTGGGCGAGAACAATTTTCATGGCGTAAAGGTACGGTTTACAGGGTGGTATAAAAAAACCACACCGAACAAAGGGTGTGGTTTTAATAAAGTGCATATTCCCATTAAAAATAATAACCAATTCGGAGTCCAAGCGCATTACTGCGAATGTTGCCATCGCTGAAGCGGGATCCGTTTTTATTGTTTTGCGGGGCCGTTACATCGGTAAATCCGTTACGATAAATTAAGGCCACGAAAATAGAGTTAGCCTCGTTAATTTGGTATTCCATACCGGGACCAATAAACCAACCAAAATTGATGGGAACGGCTTTACCTACACCTTCTTGGTTCAAGTTTACAATACCGCGATTAAGCAAAGCAGTTCCATCGGCTTTGATGATATCGCTGGTGCCGCGATTACTCAATAAGAACGATACATCGAACCCGGTTTGAACAAAGAACGACATATCGTTCTTTTCAATGGCTTTCAGTTTGAGTCCGATAGGTAGGGTTACATATTGTTGTTTATACTTCACCACCCCTTCTTTAGCATAGCCACTTTCGAGGGGTGTCAAGGTATCTTTCGTTGATGTTAAAGAACCACCCCGCCAATCGAGTGAAAGTCCGGATGTAATAGTATAACGTTCGTTCACATTATAATCGACGGTGATACCAAAGGAGAGTCCGGTATTGCCTTTACCTTTTTTAATTTCATAGCCATTGTACACATCCGACGAAGGACGGAGGCTGTTCAAAGATGGCCCTACATACAAGCCAAAACGATAGGTTTTAAAAGTCTCTTCGATCTTGGTGTCTTGGGCTTTAACCGCTGATTGTCCAAGGAAAACAATGAAAGCCAAACAAAGAATTAATTTTTTCATAAATATGTGTTGGGTTTAACGTGAATAGTTGATTTTTGCGAAAACATTTCAACGTATGTTACAAAGATACTTTTCGCGCTTAGCCCTCTTATTAATGGTTTGTTATTTTTGGGTGGGACTAATAGCATGTAAAGATAGTGAATCGAAGGTAGTGGACGTAACGAATATAGAAGTTCCTTTTACTGCCATTCGGTACGATCAAATTCTACAACAATGCGACACCTCGCGCACTATGGCTTGGCTCGATTCGGTGCGAATGGCACACCCCGACTTCACCGATATTTACTTCCAGGATATGGCGGGTTTTGTGAACCGCGACGACAGCAATGGCGTTGCCAAAGGCATGAATTACTTTTTGCGCCAACCCGATTACTTAGGGTTACAAGACACTGTGTCCAAGCATTTTCCGGATACGAAAGACATCGACAACCGCTTGAAGGAGTTGTTTCAATACGTTAAGTATTATTTCCCAAAAACGAAGTATAGTAAAGTCTATTATTTTGTGAGTGGGTTAAACCATTGGAGCGCGGTTACGGTAGATACCTTGATTGGTGTTGGCTTAGATATGTATTTAGGAAAGGATTATCCGTTTTATGCGTCGGTACAATTGGCCGATTATCAAACCGTTCGTTGCATACCCGAGTATATTCCCATCAATGTGGCGCAAGTGATTGCCGAAGATATGTTTCCGATAAAACCTGAAAACAAAACCTTGCTCGATTTGATGTTGTTGAAAGGAAAGCAGCAATTGTTTTTAGAATATACTCTCCCAAAGAGTGATGAAGAAAAACGTTACGGTTACAAAGCCGATCAACTAGCTTGGTGCAAGTCCAACGAAGCCATGGTATGGCATTATTTTGCCAAACGCAATTTATTGTATTCCACCCAATGGCAAGAAATGATGCGTTATGTGAACGACGGACCCAACTCCACCGGTATGCCCCCAGAATCGCCGGGGAATATTGGCACCTGGGTTGGACATCAAATTATCAAAGCGTATATGAAGAAGCATCCGGAGAAAACGTTTGTGGACGTGATGCAGATGACGATGGATAGTCAGACGTTTTTAAGGGAGTCGGGGTATAAGCCGATGTAAGTTCCCGCCGCTGAGCCCTTAGCCCCGATTGACGCGGAAAGCCAGCCGCGAGGAACGAGCGGAAGCTTGGAGCAAAAGCGGGAAAACCGCTGAAGAATGCACACCGCTGTGCTTCAAAAAAAATTAATTCACCCAGCCTTTGGCTTCTTGTTCGATGTGGGTGACCACTACGTTGACATCGTAGGTTTCGCTCAAATAAGCCGCCATATAATCGGCGCTGTACACCGAACGATGCTGTCCGCCCGTACACCCAAAACTGATCATCAAATGTTCGAAGCCGCGTTGGATATAATCTTCCACGTGAATGTTCACCACCTGTTTGGCGGCGGATAAAAATTCGTGGATGCGGGTTTCGTTTTCTAAAAATGCTTTCACGGGTTCGTCGCGACCGGTGAGTTTTTTATACGGCTCAAAACGCCCCGGATTCAATATGCCGCGACAATCGAACACATGGCCTCCCCCATTACCGCTTTCATCGATGGGCAAGCCTTTTTTATACGAAAAACTAAATACGCGAATGGTGAGTTTAGGCGGGGTCGACATGGGGTGGGTGTTTTATGATGGTTTCTAATACGTGCAATAAATGAGGATAATTGGGCAAGGAATACAACGAAAGCCAGGTTTGAATATTCTGCAATCCTTGCGGTATACTGCTTAAAAAATGAGGCTTGCGTTCGAGGATGCCGCGACGGCCATAGGCGCCCAACACTTGCAACAAACGCACCAACACCACATCGCTGTAGGCTTCATCGAAACGCGCTTCATTGATGGGAATTACGTGTTGCACTTCTTTTTTGTAAGAAGCATACAAGCGTTCTTTCCACGCCAAGGGCAAAGCCGCTTTGGCTTGCCACAACAGCGAGGCTACATCGTAATGCAATGGTCCCCGCATGCCGCCTTGATAATCGATGAAACACAAATTATTTTCGTGCACCATAATATTGCGTCCCTGAAAATCGCGGAACATAAAATATTGTTCGGGAATATTGGCAATTCGTTTGGCCAAGTGCGCAAACTCTGCCGCTATGTCTTTCGGCAAGGGAGTATCAAACACCGCGTTCCAATAATACGTTTCAAAATAATGTACATCGTGCAGCACGGCCTCGGCATTAAATGCTCCGTGGGCAAAACACTTCGAAAAATCGAGGGTGTGCGAGGCACCAATTTGCATAGACACCAAATGGCGCAAGGCTTGTTCGTACAAGGCATACACGGCATCGGTATCGCCTTGTGCCAAACGAATATCCAACAACGATTCGCGACCACCATCGCTCACAATGTATTCTTTTTTATCGGTCGTGGTCATCAACAGGCGAGGCACCGGAATACCATACTCGGCAAAATGCCGCGTGAAATAAAAAAAGGTTTCGTTCTCTTCCACGTTCTCGTTCCGGCACCAAATCCACGATGCCTTTTCGCCCAACAAGCGTTTGTACTGCCGCTCGGAACCTGCTTGCACAATGGACTCCTCACCCACTATCGTTTTATTCGTAAGCCAATTACTACATTCGTGCTGCATACAAGTAAAGGTAATTAAGAATTAGTGGTGGTGGTGTTTTGTTGCGCCATCAACGCTAAAAATTCATCTTCGCTTAATATATTTACGGTGCCTAATTTCTTGGCCTTCTCCAACTTACTGCCCGCATCGGCGCCCACCACCAAATAATTGAGTTTACTGCTTACACTGCCCAACAAGGCCCCGCCTTGTGCTTCCACCATGGCTTCAGCATCGCTGCGTTTCATGGTGAGGGTGCCCGTAAACAAAAATGTTTTTCCTTGCAAACTACCACCGCTGGCTTCTTGTTTTTGGGTGTTGTGCAACGATACACCGGCTTGTTCCAAGGCATCGAGCAACGCGCGGTTGTCGTGGTGCGTAAAAAACTCCACAATGCTCGTGGCTACTTTTTCGCCTACGTCTTCAAT
>JBIKQE010000160.1:0-5404 GCA_044349815.1 Chitinophagaceae bacterium
GGTGATTGGCTCCGAGAGCGTGTTGGCTTAATTCATTTTTTTTGCCATAATACTGTATATTTGATGAACCTTAAAACTATGATAACTAACATTACCCGCCGCTTCACCGAAGGTGTTCGCTTGAACAAGGGTTTTGCAAAAGCTGGGCTTCAGTGCTGATTTGAACTTTTGGAATACTAATGAACATTGTGCTAAATTTGAACATTCGTACTTCTAATCCCAGCCTTCGAAAAGCCCCAAAACGTTGGCAGAAATACAAACCGAGCTAACGAAAAAAAATAAACAGAAAGATAATATTTTGAACTAAAAAAACACTTACATTAACATAAGCAAACAACAATAAGTAAACAATTTAAACATAAATAAAATGATAGAAAAACCAATAGAAGCCCTACAAGAACTTAAAGATGCAATATGCCAAGAATCTTGTATTCCTAAACAACCATTTGTAAAATTAGAAGAAACAGGACAAGCATCAATTCTCAATTACAACCTACCTCAAGCTACATGTTATAACGCAACAGCTATGGTTAATTTAGAAATTGACAGCAGATTTTTTAAACCTGCAGAATTAGAAGTACCAGCTAATAATTTTTGGGATGTGTTTGCAGAAAAATCGTTGGAAGAAACGAGGGTGTATTTAGACACCAAAGTAAATGCCATTCCTAAACAAAGTTTTTTAGAAGACGCAGGAAAATTAAATGCAAGTTCAGTAGCTTATGCAAATCCTAACTCAAGTGCTAATATGCTAAAGGTTGCACGACCTCTTGAAAACGCAGAATTATCTATAGAAGAGAAACCATTAGTGAGACCATACAAGGCAATGGCAGAAAAAGATTACGTTTCTGTGCGTATCAAACAAGGTTATATGCCTGTTCCTTATATCCGATTTTCAGGTATTAGAGACATTCGTTATGTACCTAAACCAGTTACGCCCAAACCACAACTTACTATGGTATTGCACTACAAAGTTTGTAGTTATTTAGGCGATTATGGAGCAGGACAAACGATAAAAACATTTAGCTTGTTGCCAGGCGAAAAAATGGAAATAAGCATTCGCCATTTTATGCGAAATGAAAGCACTAAAAAGAAAACTGAACATATTTTATTTCCCCGCTGAGTCTCCTGAAAGGGACTAAGCGGATTGCATAACAAGCGTAAAAAATGGTTATCGCTTACTTGGCACGATGATAAGATTAAAGAATTAAAGAATTGGAATTAGGTGCGAAATGAATTCGCCGACATCTTCGCATGAAAATCCGTAGGGGCGAGCCCTCGTGGCCGCCCGTTCACGATGGTAGCATCATAAACACGATGATAAGATTAATGAATTAAAGAATTGGAATTAGGTGCGAAATGCATTCGCCGAGATTATATCGTTGATGTTCATTTTAACTATGATTAAATGATTTAATGATTTACTATGACTTCATATTTTTTTCCCCGCTGAGTCTCCTGAAAGGGACTCAGCGGGATGCATAACCAGCGTTCAAATTATGTATAACATCCATCGTTCGAGATGCCGGCTTGGGGCCGAACAAAATTCTTCAAACATTTAACCTTGCCGTTTGTGAATAGCGTTTATCATGTTTCTTGTAGGTTTATTATGCTATGTTTTACAATAATATCTATCGACGATTTTCAATTAGTAACTAAAAAAATAAAAATATAAAAATAATTTATTTAACTACCTTTATCTAAGAAATAATAAACCAAAGGACTCTGTCGGTGAGGACATCGACCGATAGTAAAAATATGATCAATTTAATGATAACTATCAAAGATGCACTAGGTATAGTCTTTTATTTGGGTATACTATTCATAGGAATTGTGTTCATAACTAAATTTTTTACCCCAAAAATAAAATTATATATTCCTCTAAGAATTATACTAATAATTCTATGGGTTACACTAAATTATTATTTATATTGGGAAAATATCATTGGGCTTTAGATTATCGAAACCTCCTACAACAGCAGTTTGAACGCAAGGCTGGCAAATGAATAATTATTATCTGTCTGTTTATTTCCCCGCTCATTCTCCTGAAAGGGACTCAGCGGATTGCATAACAAGCGATCAAAATTGATTGTCGCTTAATTGGCACGATGATAAGATTAAAGAATTAAAGAATTGGAATTAGGTGCGAAATGAATTCGACGTCTTCATCTCGTTGATGTTGATTCAAACTATGAATTAATGATTGACGGAAACCTAGCCCGCCTCTGGCGGGTGAAACAATAATAGCCAAACAACGCCAATATCACGAACTACTTGTAAGCCCGCCTCTGGCGGGTGAAACAACAATAACGAATTAACAGAAGCCTAAAAACTATCCTCTTTATGCCCATCACGATCGCACCAAGCAACACAAAAAAAGTTCAATTCGGCGATGGTGCCGACGTGTGCGACGCAATTGCGACGAGGGAAGAATCGGACGATGACTCCAAAAAAAAGAAACAAGTAGAAAAGAGGAAAAACGCTGAACGGCCGCTCACCGAGCTTCTTGCCCATGCACTCAACAACAAAGCGTACCTTTGCGGCATGCCCATTACCCCCGAAGCCTTGTCGCTGGCCTTATTGCGATTGAAAATTACGAAACTGAATGCCATGCAAGAGGCGGCGCGCACCACAGCCGCCGAACACCCCAATGTGTTGCTGCTGGCGGCCACGGGTTCGGGTAAAACCCTCGCTTTTTTATTGCCGGTGTGGGATCGGATTGATACCACCCAACGCCATACGCAAATTATGATTGTGGTGCCCTCGCGCGAACTCGCCTTGCAAGTGGATGAGGTGGTGCGGCAATTGCAAACGGGCTTTAAAACCACGCTTTGCTACGGCGGACACAAACGCGAGATTGAAGAAAACAACCTGCGCGAAGCGCCCTTGATGGTGATTGGCACGCCCGGTCGTTTGTGCGATCATATCCGTCGCGGCAATTTACAAACCGACCAAATTCATACCCTCGTTCTCGATGAATTCGATAAGAGTCTGGAACTGGGCTTTATGGAAGAAATGGCCTTCTTAGCCGCCTCCTTGCCGGCAAGAACCTCTACCCTGCTCAGCTCGGCCACGCAAGCGGTTGAACTCCCCGAATTTTTGCGATTGAACGATGTGTTTACCCTCGATTATTTGTCGCAAACCCAAAAAGAAGCCCATCAATTGGAGTATTTCTGGGTGATTTCGGAGCAAAAAGACAAATTGGACACCTTGCAAAAATTGTTGGGCGAAGTGGCGCACAAACCCTGCATTGTATTTTGTAATCACCGCGATGCCGTGGAACGTGTGCATGCCGCTATGACGGACGCCGGACTACAACCTGTATTCTACCACGGGGGCATGGAACAACATCCGCGCGAAGTGGCCTTGTGTAAATTCCGCAATGGCACTGCCCGTATTTTAATTACCACCGACATTGCGGCCCGTGGCTTGGATATTGCCCACGTGCGCAACATTATTCATTATCATCTTCCGGCTACCGCCGAGGTGTACACCCACCGCAATGGCCGAACAGCCCGTATGGAAGCCAGTGGACAAATTCTGCTTATTCGCGCCGAAGACGAAGACATCCCCGAATTTATTCCGGCCGATTTACCCGTGTTTCCGCTCCCCGAAAAAGCGCAGATTCCGGAAAAACCCATTTGGGGCACTTTGTTTATTGCGGCCGGCAAAAAAGATAAAATCAGCAAAATGGATATTGTGGGCTTCCTGATTCAAAAAGGCGACATGCGCAAAGAAGATATTGGCTTGATTGATGTGTTCGATTACAGTGCCTTTGTGGCGGTGCGGAAGAACAATATGAACGGGGTCTTGGCCCAAATTCGCGACCAACGCATCAAGAACAAAAAAGTAGTGATAGCCCCGGCGCGGTAAACCCGCATTCCTCGCGAATTTAGTTGTTAGATTGCCGATAAAAACCGCTGAAAAACAAGGGGTTTGGCGTAAATTTGTGCCCTCGCCGGCGGTCATTGGCCAAAGGCGATACAAAACACCTCGTTATGTTGTATCAACCCCAACACAAAATTCGTATTGTAACAGCCGCTTCCTTGTTCGATGGCCACGATGCGTCCATTAATATCATGCGCCGTGTAATGCAAGCCAGTGGCGCCGAAGTAATTCACCTCGGCCACGACCGCAGTGTGCAGGAAGTAGTGGATTGTGCCATTCAAGAAGATGCCAATGCCATTGCCATGACCAGCTACCAAGGCGGCCACGTGGAATACCTCAAATACATGTACGATTTGCTGAAGGAAAAAGGCTGTTCGCACATTCGCATTTTTGCCGGTGGTGGTGGGGTTATTCTTCCCGACGAAATCAAGGAACTCCACGAATACGGCATCACACGGGTGTACAGTCCCGACGATGGCCGCGCCATGGGCCTCCAAGGCATGATTGACGACCTTTTGAAACAAAGCGATTTTGCCACAGGCACGGCACTGCAT
The DNA here is from genome assembly GCA_044349815.1 of Chitinophagaceae bacterium. Taxonomy (GTDB): domain Bacteria; phylum Bacteroidota; class Bacteroidia; order Chitinophagales; family Chitinophagaceae; genus OLB11. Next base: position 4,440 of record JBIKQE010000160.1, read on the forward strand.
GGCGAAGAAAAGCACCTTGCCAACAACGATGCCTACAGCATTGCCCGTTGCATTAGTGCGGCCGAGAATGCCGCCGACGTGCCCGAAACGCAAGCCATGTTGAAAACAGTACGCGAAAAAGCCAACGCCTCTAAAACACCGGTGCTCGGCATTACCGGTACCGGTGGTGCAGGAAAAAGTAGCTTGGTGGACGAATTGGTGCGTCGTTTCCTGCTCGATTTTCCCGAAAAACATATTGGTATTATTTCCGTCGATCCATCGAAACGCAAAACAGGCGGTGCTTTGCTCGGCGATCGCATCCGTATGAATGCCATTCGTAACGAACGCGTGTACATGCGCTCGATGGCCACGCGCCAAAGCAACTTGGCTTTAAGTAAACACGTGCAAGATGCCGTAGATATTTTGAAAGCATCAAACTTCGATTTAATTGTTTTAGAAACCAGCGGTATTGGACAAAGCGATACTGAAATTACCGAACACAGCGATGTGTGTTTATACGTAATGACGCCCGAATACGGCGCCGCCACCCAGCTCGAAAAAATCGATATGCTCGATTTTGCCGATATCATTGCCATTAATAAATTCGATAAACGTGGGGCGATGGATGCCTTGCGCGACGTAAAAAAACAATTTCAACGTAACCACAAACGCTTCGATGAAGATGCTGATACGATGCCCGTATACGGCAGTATCGCCTCGCAATTCAACGACCCCGGTGCCAATACCTTGTACCGTTCCCTAATGAATTTAATTGTACAAAAAACAGGGGCCACGCAATTGTCGTCGAACTTCTCGTCGACCGACGAAATGAGCGAGAAGATATTTATTATTCCGCCGGCACGCACCCGCTATTTAAGCGAAATCACCGACAACAACCGCAAGTACAACCAATGGGCGGTTGACCAAGCCGTGGTGGCGAATAAATTGTATGGTATTCAACAAACCATGCAAACGGTGCAAGCCAT
>JBIKQE010000161.1:0-5399 GCA_044349815.1 Chitinophagaceae bacterium
ACAATGGGTCACGAGCAACAAACAATCCATCAAATTTCTTATTCGAAAAAAGACCATTTATTTTTAAATTTCGGTAGGTTGTTCCCGCATACGATATCCCTTGTATAGTAGCATCCAAACGCGTGTTTAAGTCGCTTAGGTCGAACCCTTTACCCGCAATACTCCCTTCCGCATACAATGGCCCAATATCCGATTGTTTCAACAAAGTACCCAACTGCAAGCCATCCGATTTAAATCGCCCTTTGTATTCAGGTATTTTCGGGTAAAAATTCATGCTAAGATCCATGGTGGCATTGCCTAAATTAGTGAGCAACTTCCCATTCACATTAAAATCTTGCGCACGACCGGTATACGAACCTGCATAAACAATATTGGTCAGTTTATTCCATGCCACCGCATCGGTTCGTGTTTGAGGAATTAACTTATTAATATCGGCACCACTGGTTCGAAGCGGATCCGCTTTCACATTAAAAATTGTTTTATCAATATCCGGCAAGCCATCTACCGTAGCACTTCCCTTAAAATACGATGCGCTAGCCCACAATTCAATTTGCGGTGCTTTTAAATGCGGAATGGTGCCCATGGCTTCGCCCGAAACCGTAACCGTAATGGGATATTCATTTAAAATAGGCGCAAAATAACCCACATCCAACGACGACACCTTCGATTCATTCAAACGGGTATGTAAGGTAACTTGATCGATGAATTCGTTGAAGGCATGGAAATTCTTATACCGCATTTCGAAGTAATTCCCTAATACCGAGTGATTCGTTTTTAAATACAAATCCGATAATTCCGCTTGCACCTGCGACAACTTCACTTCGGCATGCATTTTTTCGATGTTTAAACCGCAACGTTCTTGCGCCGATAAATGTTCCATGTGGCTAAACAAGGTATCGGCTATAACTCGCGTATTTTTCAATACTAAATTAATGTGTTGAATATTTAGATGTTCCTCGTCGAATTCCCGAAAAGGCGCTTTGTCGGTATCCGATTCATAAACAAACGAAGCGTCGTTCAACAACAACTGGTCAATTTCAAACCGCGCTAAATCCGGATTAAATGGCGTACCCCATTCCGTAGTATCATCGGGCGTAAGATCTTCCGGCTTGCCGCCTTCATACGAACGAAATGCCACCGCCGGTTTATCTAATATCAACGAAGCTATCGCCACATGTTGTTTGGCCAATTCCATCTTACGCGGTTTCAAGTTCAAGGCATCTAACGATACATGATAATCTTCGCCGCGCCACGCATCATCCATAAAAAACCGAATGTTCTTCATGGCTATTTCGTGCAAATCAATGTCAGGACCATTCCCCGACGATGATTTTTTAGCATTAACCGGTTTCGGTAAAGAAGTGTCTGTCCCCCCACCCGATGAAAACGCCTCTGCAATAAAATCGTAATTCCAACGCGTTGTATCAGCACCCCGTTTCAAATGCACCCATACATCGTTCAATTCAACTAAATGAATAATCGCATGGGGCGCACTTGCATTTTTCCAAGTCAACAACTCATTCGTTCGAACCGACAATCGGCCAACGTATGCCAACGTGTCTTTCTGTTGATCTTCAATATAAACACCCCCTAAATGCAAGCGGTTAAATAACCCCAACTCAAAATCAGCCACCTCCACGCGGGTCTTTAATTTATCCGATAAATAAGCGGCACTTTTTTGCACCAGCCATTTTTGAACCGGAGGCAAACTAATCAACCAGCCCGATAATACGAACAACAACAGAACCCCAACAAAGATTCCCACGAGCCATTTTAGGACGGTTTTTACCACAAGCTCCAAAAATACAGCCTAAATGATGCTCCAACAAGGGTTTTAAAGCCAAATTGGTTGTAACTTTAACTAATGAAAACAGCCCAATATTTTGCCATTTTCAGTCTTGTAATGCTATTCTTTAATGCATGCAACAAAAAACCATTGGCCGGACCGGGAGGCAAGGCCACATTAACCATTCAATGCCAACATCACGGTATCAACATCGACAGTGCTACTGTGTATATAAAATACAATAGTCTAGAAGCTGTAAACATCAGCGAATACAACAACTCAAAAGTGCTGAGCAAAAACAATAACAACCTGTACACGGCCCAATTCGATGGCTTAAAACCCGGCGATTATTACTTGTTTGCTCAAGGTTGGGATCCCTCCATTGCCAACAATGTAAAAGGCGGCATCCCCTTCAGCATCAAGGAAGAAGATACTTTTTCTTTGATTATTCCGGTAACCGAAGTGCATTAAGGCGTTATTCAACCACCTCCATTTCGTCTACCACCCATTTCGCGCCACCAAACTTTTCAATAATAAACAAGGTGTACCGAATATCGAGGGTGATGTTGCGGCACAAATTGATGTCGTACAAAATATCACTCATCGTGCCTTCCCAAATCCGATCGAAATTCGTCCCAATCAATTCGCCACGGGCATTGAACACCGGACTCCCCGAATTGCCACCGGTGGTATGATTCGACGCCAAAAACGCCAAAGGCACCGTGGGTTTCCCATCTACCTCAATGGCATACCGACCATAATCTTTCGATTGATGCAAGGCCAATAATTTCTCGGGCATGGCAAATTCCTCTACGTTCGGATTGTGTTTGCGAACCGCCCCATCGAGGGTAGTGAAGTAACGGTATTCCATACCATCTTGTGGCGCCAACCCTTGCACCTTACCATACGAAACACGCAACGTTGAATTGGCATCGGGGTAAAATGCTTGACCTTCTTTATAGGCCATGAGAGCTTGCATGTATTGGCCATACAAGGCGGTTAGTCTACTCTGACTAGCCCGCAAACCAGGCAATAATTTCTTTTGTTCGCCATCGTAATAAACAAACGCCATATAAGCCGGATCTTTCGGCAAGGCCGCTTTCAACTCAGCAATGGTTTTATAATTCATCAATTGTTCGGGATGCGTAATCATACTCTGCGCATACAAATTCCGAATAAACTCCGGTGAGCTGTAAGGGTTCGTTTGAATATCATTCGCATAAATCGCGTGCAACTCGCGGGTAATTTTTTCGTCGGTACTTAAATTAATCGTAGTCAAAAATTGCACCAATTCATCGCGATACTTCTTTACACTATCCATGGACTTTAATGTATCGCAAGCCTTTTGTAAGTTCACCAACACACTGCCTTTCTTCATTACCTCCGACGCCCAAATGGCTTCATTCAAATATTCGTATTGTTTAATAACAGGTGCTTGGCGTTTATACACGGCCGCCAAACTATCAATCACCCCACTGTAAAAGGGTTTACGCCCCGTAACTTCATTCACCCATTGTGTAAATTCCGCTTCTTCGGCCTTCTTTTTATCAACGGCTTTATTCAATTGCAGGCCCAACAATTCGCCTTTCCATTTCTTATAATAATTGGCAATACCCGCTTGTTTAGCGGCATACTGAATAAATGTTTTTTCCGACGCCGCCATATCGGCATCCATAATCGACAAACGTTTTTCGCGCAATTTAATACGTGCCGGATCCAATACATTCATCACTTCACTCACCCCGTCGGAGCTTAAATATTCCGAGGTTCTTCCGGGGAATCCATACACAAACGAGAAGTCGCCTTCCTGCACCCCTTGAATATTTATTTTAATGGAACGACGCGGAATAAACGGCAAATTCTCTTTCGAATACGCGGCCGGCTTATTGTCTTTCCCCGCGTAAATACGGAACAAACCAAAATCGCCGGTATGCCGTGGCCACGCCCAATTATCGGTATCGCCGCCAAACTTACCAATGCCATTCGGCGGGAAGCCCACCAAACGAACGTCGGTGAATTTCTCCATCAAGAACAAATAAAATTTATTGTCGGAAAAGAAGGATTTTACCAAAGCATCATATCCCGAATTCTTCTTGGCTTCTTTTTCCAAGAGCGCGGCATTTTGCTGAAACAAACGCGTGCGGGTAGTATCGGCCATCGAAGGCAATATCCCTTTTTGCATCGCCTCCGTTACATCGTCGATGCGCACAATAAAGGTTACGCTCAAACCCGGACAAGGCAATTCTTCGGGTTGGTTCTTGGCCCAAAATCCTTTCAATAAATAATTATTTTCAAGATTACTGAGACCTTGCACGGCACCATAACCACAATGGTGGTTAGTAAGCACCAAGCCTTGTTGCGAAATCACTTCGCCCGTGCAACCGCCACCAAAAATCACCACCGCATCTTTCAAACTGCCTGCATTCACATCGTAAATATCGCGGGCGCGAATTTTCATTCCCATGGCGCGCATCTCTTTCTCGTTCATTTTTTCGAGCAAGAAAGGAAGCCACATGCCTTCCGTGGCGGCGGCGCGAAGCGCTGTGCATAAAAAAAGAAGCAGTAAAATCGAATTTCTTTTCATGTTTCGTCTATTTTCGTGGACCTCAAAAATAAGGTAAAAGCCTTGCCCGCACCATGTTTATAGAACCCAACATACGAAATACCCAAAAAGGCTGGATTGAAGTGGTATGCGGTTCCATGTTCAGTGGCAAGACCGAAGAGCTCATTCGCAGGCTCAAACGCGCTAAAATAGCCAATTTGCGGGTAGAAATTTACAAACCAACCGCCGATGTTCGCTACGACGAAACCGATATCGTATCGCACAACCACACCCGCATTTTAAGTACGCCGGTAGAGAATTCGCAACAAATATTGCTCCTCGCCAACGAGGTGGATGTAGTGGGCATCGACGAAGCGCAGTTCTTCGACGAAGAAATGCCGCATGTAGCGGAAAAGCTCGCTTCGCGCGGTATTCGGGTCATCATTGCCGGGCTCGACATGGATTTTCTGGGTCGCCCCTTCGGCCCCATGCCCGCCGCCATGGCCATGGCCGATTATGTAACCAAGCTCCACGCCATTTGCGTAGTATGCGGCGACATTGCCAATTACAGTTACCGCAAAGCCGCCTCAAACGACACCTTCCTCCTCGGCGAAACCGACACCTACGAACCCCGCTGTCGCACCTGCTTCCATCAAAAATAAACGAGCTCCAAGCTTGTCTTTTTTTGGGGTCATCGCCTCTACCATCACTCATCGCAATTGCGTCGCACACGTCGGCCCCATCGCTTGCATAATACAATGACACGATGATAAGATTAAAGAATTGAAAGATTTGGAATTGTAGGGGCGAATTGCTTGAGTACGCCACCCGTGGTTTGTGTCCTCACAAACCGCACTTCGCATCTTCACTCGCCCCACCCATGGTTTGTGTCCTCACAAACCACACTCCGCATCTTCACTCGCTCTACCCGTGGTTTGTGTCCTCACAAACCACACTCCCCATCTTCACTCGCTCCACCCGTGGTTTGTGTCCTCACAAACCACACTCCCCATCTTCACTCGCTCCACCCCTGGTTTGTGTCCTCACAAACCACACTCCCCATCTTCACTC
>JBIKQE010000024.1:0-16686 GCA_044349815.1 Chitinophagaceae bacterium
ATACGACGATGATTTGCTAACGATGTGCCGCTCCTACGGAGCTCATGGTTTGGTTGATGCGACGATGTTTTGCTAACGATGTGCCGCTCCTACGGAGCTCACGGTTGGATTGATACGACGATGTTTTGCTAACGATGTGCCGCTCCTACGGAGCTCACGGTTTGGTTGATGCGACGATGTTTTTGCTAACGATGTGTCGCTCCTACGGAGCTCATGGTTTGGTTGATGCGACGATGTTTTGCTAACGATGTGCCGCTCCTACGGAGCTCACGGTTTGGTTGATGCGACGATGTTTTGCTAACGATGTGCCGCTCCTACGGAGCTCATGGTTTGGTTGATACGACGATGTTTTGCTAACGATGTGCCGCTCCTACGGAGCTCAACAGCCATCAACATAGCCAATTAAAAAGCCCGCCATAGGCGGGTGAAACAATAATAGAAAAACGGCAACAATACACCAACCAACCACAAGCCCGCCTTCAGGCGGGTGAAACAATAATAGAAGGAACAATAATAGAAGGAACAATAATAGAACACAACAACAATAGCAAAAACACCGCTTGGCAAGTTCATACCAACCACCAAAAAATCCTATTAATTTGTTTATTATTGTGCAATGAATTTATTCCGTTTCTTTAAACCAAAACCTAAACCCATTTTTATTATTGGGAGTGGTCGGTCGGGTACTCATTTGTTGGCACGCACATTTAAACACCGTGCCGATTCAACCCTGATAATGGAAGATAAACGCGTGTTTAAATCGGTGAGTCATTATGCCTCGGGCTATAATCGGAATACAATTCAAATGAGCGATGTTGTTAACAGCTACAGCAAAATTTTAGCTACCGTTAAAACAAGCTTCTTGGTAGATAAAGCACACCCCAATATTTGGTTATGCGAATCGCTGATGGCTGCTTACCCTCAAGCAAAATTTATTGGTATTCATCGCGGCATCTTGGCTACCGTCAATTCGATGTTGCAACACCCCGATATAATGTTGTGGTACGAGCGGCTCGATTTACATACTGAAAATCAATTTTTAGGAATTACCGCCAACAATGTAAATCAGTTTGCTACTTGGCCAGTAGAAGTACAATGCGCTTGTAGGGTGATTTCGCATAAACTCGAATTGGATCGCTTGCAAAAAAAATACCCGAAAACCATTTACGTAGTTGAGTACAATCATTTTTATAGCCATCAAGATGAAACCTTAAATAAATTGTCGGCGTTTTTACAATTGAAAACGCCCTTGCAGATGGAGCCCTTGCATGCCGATGGTTTAGATAAATGGAAAACCGAATTACAACCTGAGCAAATTGAACGATTGATTCAATTTGCTAAGGAGCAGGGTGTGGAAGATTACTTGTATTAAGACAGCTGAAAAAAGTTCCCGACGATGCATAATAGCCGCGATAGTAGGAGGCATCGCGCCGTATCGCCTTGGCGTACGGGGCAGGCCGACGAATAGCGCGACGGTCGATGAACAATGAAAGGTTGATGCGCTTCCCTTATTCGTCTTCTTCTTTTTCTTTACTGTAAAGTTCTTCTTTGGGCACCACTTTTACTTTGGTGTCTTTTTTGAGGGTGCGCGCTATGGCGCTGAAGGGCGCGGTTACTACTTGCTCGCCGTCGTTGAGGCCCTCCAAAATTTGAATGTACTGATTGTCTTGCAAGCCTGTGCGCACTTTACGCAGGCTCGTTGTGTTGGTTTTGCTATCCACCACAAATACATATTCTTTAATTTCTTTTTTCAACCGATTATCCATCTTTGTGCTGTCGTCGTCTTCGCGTGTGGTTACGGCGTTGATGGGCACCGATAAAATATTATTTTCGCGGTGTGTTATAATATCAACCGTGGCCGACATGCCGGGGCGAAACGGAAAATGCCCTTTGAAATCGCTCATGATATCGCGGTACGATTCAGGCAGAATTTCTACGCTCACGGTGTAGTTGGTTACTTGATCGGTTAAGGAACTCAAGGCCGATGTGGTACCTGTGGCTGTGCTCGATTGCGAAATCAATACCACTTGTCCTTTGAAGGTTTTGTTCGGATACGCGTCTACTTCCACCACGGCTGTATCGCCATATTTTACTTTTTGAATATCGTTTTCGCCTACTTCCACATCTACTTTCATGCGGCTCATATCGGCAATACGCATGATTTCAGTTCCCGCCATTTGTGCGGTACCCACTACGCGTTCGCCTTTTTTTACAAACAGTTTCGAAACAATGCCCGACATGGGCGCGTACAAGGTAGTGCGTTGTAAATTCTGCCGTGCTTCGTCGGCATTGGCCCGTGCGCTTTGCACACCGTATTGGTTTCCTTTAATGCTCTCGATGGCGGCTTTGTAAGTTGCTTGTGCCGATTTAAAACCCGCATCAGCTGTTTCGAATTCGGCGGCACTGATGATGCGTTCGTTGTATAATTTTTTATTGCGTTCGAAGGTTAGTCTGGCTTGTTCAAATTGGGCTTTGGCTTGTTCCATCAAGGCATCGGCATTGATAACGGCCGAGCGCGATTGATTGAGTTGGGCATTGGCTCGGCTCACCATCGATTTATACAACACGGCATTGATGGAAGCCAGTAATTGTCCTTTACGAACACTATCGCCCTCTTGCAAATTCATGTCCATAATTTCGCCCGAAACATCGGAACTTATTTTCACTTCCGAAACGGGGTATATTTTACCGCTAGCGCTAACGGTTTCAATAATATCGTGCCGACTTACTTTTTCGGTAGCTACCATGGGTGTATTGCTATTACCTAGCCAACCGAGTTTAGAGAAAATAGCCAATACAATAGCAAGGGCTCCCACGCCGCCTAAAATCCAATATAGTTTTTTATTGTTCGTCATAACCTAATTCAGTTGTAAGGGCAAGCCCATATAATAATCGAGCACTTTGCGTTTGAACACCATATCGTACAAGGCCGATAAGGCATTGATGCGGGCTGTGTAATATGCGTTTTGCGTGCTGGTATAATCGAAGGTTGAAATCAAGCCAAGGTCGTAGCGTTTTAAGGCATAGTTCAGGGCTTTTTGTGCCGATGTTTCGGCATGGTCCATCGCTACCCAACGTTGCCGCGCGGCGCGGGCTTGTTCGTAGGCCGTATAAATATCTTGCTTTAATTTTTGACGGTCGCTTTCTTGTTGCAGTTGTTGTGTTTGCAAACCAAGTTCGGCCTGATTGATATTGCTTTGTGTAGACCATCCATTAAACAAGGGCACGGTTAAACCTACGCCAACATTGGTGCGTAAATTGTTCCCATATTGTTTCAACAACGGACGCGTTTTAAAGGTGAACGCATAGTTAGGACGCGTTACCGGATAGGGAGTACCGCCAATGTTTAAAGTACCTAACGATTCTTCGCCTATATAGGTTTGATCGGTAATGTCTTTTAAATTGCTCGAATAATTAGTGCCTAAGTTACCAAAGGCCGACAAGGAAGGGTAACGGGCGGCTTTAGCCATCAATACCGATTTTTCGGCGGCTTCCACTTGGTGTTGATGAGCCACCATGCGGTGCTGGCGGGCAACAGCCGTTTTATAGATGTCTTCCGGCTCCAGAGCTGCCCATTGTAATTGCTGGGCCCATTGCGCTTCCGACGGCATTTCGATATTAAAATTATTTTCGTTGGGGAGGTTCAATAAAACTTGCAATTGCATCAAGGCAATGCGGGCATCGGTTTGAGCGCCAATCAAGGTAGCGCTGTCGCCCGATAATTTGGCCTCCAATTGCACGGCATTTAGTTCAGGCAATTTCCCTGCTTTTACAAAACTGCGTGTTTGTTGATACTGCTGATTATCTAAAGCCAATTGGCCTTCTGCAATATTAACTTGTTCGCGGGCCATTAAAATACGTAAGTAGCCGGTGGCGATGTTCAGCGAAATATCGTCTTGTAATTGGGCATATTGTTCTTGGGCAGCGAGGGTATTAAACTGACTTTGTTCGCGTTGGTATTTTTTTTGAAACCAGCCAAACAACAAGGCCTGCGACGATACGCCTAAGCTGTTGTAGGTAAAGCCTTGCGTTACAAATTGGTTCGAGGTAGGATCGATAGAACGTCCGTAACCTTCGCCTACATTTGCATCGGCATTTAGTGTAGGGAGTCTGCTTAAGCCCACTTGTTTTTGCGTTAACTCGTTCATGCGGGTGTTTAGCGCGGCTTCCTTTACTTGCAAATTGTTGGTGCGTGCATGTTGAATGCAGCGTTCGAGCGACCATGCGTTGGTTTGCGCAAGAACACCTTGCGATAATACCATTCCTAAAAATACAAGATACAATTTGGGCAATTGGAACATAACTACCGGCAAAAGTACGCAATTATATGGCTTGTTTGTTGGGTTTAACCTATTCTCAAGGCACTGTTAATTTTGGTTTCTATACTGTGTTTTGCCATGTTGAAGCATGTACCTTTGTGGGTATGGAAACAGATATCCTTGTAATTGGTTCGGGCATTGCCGGTTTAAGTTACGCGCTGTATATCGCCGAGCATCGGCCCGATTTACGCGTATTGATATTAACGAAAACCCAAGACGATGAAACGAATACCAAATATGCCCAAGGAGGTGTAGCCGCTGTTTTTGATGCCGCCAAGGATAGTTACGATAAACATATCGAAGACACCTTGGTTGCCGGCGATGGCTTGTGCAATCGGCAAGTGGTGGAATGGGTTGTAAAGGAAGGTCCGGAACGCTTGCGCGAAATTATTGCGTGGGGTACCGAGTTCGATAAAGATGCCGAAGGCGATTATAAATTAGGGAAAGAAGGCGGGCATTCTGAAAACCGTATTCTTCATTTTAAGGATGTTACCGGGAAAGAAATTGAACGGGCTTTGTTGGCGAAACTCAAACAGTTCGGTAATATTCAATTGATCGATTACTGCTTTGTAATCGATTTAATTACCCAACACCATGTAGGGTTGTTGGTTACTAAATCTACGCCGGCCATTGCGTGTTATGGGGTGTATGTGTTGAACCAATCGAACAAGCAAATTGAAAAAATTGTGGCGCGCACAACCTTGTTGGCTACGGGCGGTTGCGGACAAGTGTACCGCACCACCACCAATCCGGCCATTGCCACTGGCGATGGCATGGCGATGTTGTACCGCGCCAAAGGCCGTATTGAAAATATGGAGTTTATTCAGTTTCATCCCACAGCATTGTATGAAGCAGGTAAACGCAGTGGCCAATCGTTTCTTATAACCGAAGCCGTACGGGGCGATGGCGGAATATTACGCAACAGCCGCGGCGAAGCCTTTATGATTCGCTACGATGCTCGCGAATCCTTAGCCCCGCGCGATATTGTGGCGCGCGCTATCGATAATGAAATGAAAATTTTGGGCGACGAACATGTGTACCTCGATTGCAGGCACATGGATATCAATCGATTCAAAGAACACTTTCCGAATATTTACGAGAAGTGTTTATCGATAGGTATCGATATATCGCGCGATATGATTCCGGTAGCGCCTGCGGCGCATTACAGTTGTGGTGGAATTAAAACCGACGAACACGGACAGTCGTCTATATTAGGCTTATATGCCTGCGGCGAAGTAGCCAGTACCGGCTTGCATGGCGCCAATCGACTGGCGAGTAATTCATTGCTCGAGGCTATGGTATTCGGTCGCCGATGCAGTGAGCATACGTTGGCGCATATCGATGAACGGCCGATGGAAACGCGTATTCCCGATTGGAATGCCGAAGGTACTTCCGATCCGAAAGAAATGATTTTGATAACACAAAGTCGCAAAGAATTGCAAAGTACCATGAGCGATTATGTAGGTATTGTTCGAAGCAATGTACGTTTGGAACGCGCAATGAGTCGCCTCGATTTATTACACCGCGAAACGGAAGCCTTGTATAAATCGAGTACCCTATCGCCGCAACTCTGCGAACTCCGCAACCTCATTACGGTGGCGTACTTGATTGTAAAGTCGGCCCAGTTTCGAAAAGAAAGTCGCGGACTCCATTACACGGTCGATTATCCGGCAAAGAGTGAGCTATTACAGAATATTGTGCTGTAAGACTCCCTTCTCTGTTGTAGTTTTGAGCCGTGGTTTACCGAATTGTATACGGGGTGTTTTACGCCATATCGCTGTTACCGTTTTGGGTATTGTATGGCTTGGCCGATGCCATGTACCTTGTATTGTACCGCGTAATGGGATACCGCTTGAAGGTAACCCGCGCTAATTTATTACAAGCCTTTCCCGAAAAAACCAACGAGGAACGCCTCGCCATTGAAAAGGAATTTTATAAAAATTTGTGCGACAGTATTGTGGAAACGGTGAAGTTGTGTAGTATTTCCATGAACGATTTATGTGCCCGTATTCCTTGCAACAGCGAGGTATTGCAAACCATGGAAACCGAGAACCGCAACGGCATGATTTTGTTTTCGCACCAGTTTAATTGGGAATGGGGTACCGTGGTGGGTAATGTGTATTCGCCCCGCAGGTTTACAGGAATGTATATGCCCTTAACCAATTCGAATTTCGAAAAATTGTTTCGCTATTTACGAAGCCGTGCCGGAACACGCTTGTTGAAAGTACAAGATATGCAAAAGGAACTGGGGCCCTTACAACAAGGTAAAATATTGTGGGGTTTTATTGCCGATCAAAATCCGAGCGATCCGAAACGCGTTTCGTGGAACGATTTTTTAGGCAAGAAAACGGCTTTCTCGAAAGGCCCCGATATGGTGGCGCGTCGGTATAATAATTTGGTTTACTGGGGCGAAATTATCAAAGAGCGCCGCGGGCATTATCGAATTCAAATTACACCGGTGTATAATAATGCGGGGAATTTATCCGATGGTGAACTCACCGAAGCCTATGTTCGTTTTCTTGAAAAAAATATTCGGCAATACCCTGCCAATTGGTTGTGGTCGCACCGCCGTTGGAAACATGAATACCCCGCCAATCAGCAAAATAAGTAACTATGCATATTGCTTTATATTTCGGTAGTTTTAATCCCATACACGTGGGGCATTTAATTATTGCCAATCATGTGCTGAATCATACCGATGCCAAGCGGGTATGGTGGGTGGTATCGCCGCAAAACCCGTTGAAGCCAGCCGGATCCTTGCTCAACGAACACCATCGGTATTATATGGTGAACTTGGCCGTAGAAGATGATCAGCGGATGCAAGCCAACAACATTGAATTTTCTTTGCCACGCCCCTCGTATACCATCGATACCCTCACGCATTTAAGCGACAAATACCCGCAACATCAATTTTCGGTGGTGATGGGAAGCGATAGCCTAACGAACATCAAACAATGGAAGAATTACGAACGCCTCCTCGCTGATTACGATTTGTTGGTGTATCGGAGGCCGGGCTTTGAACCCGATACCACACTGAGTGAACGCATTACCGTGCTCGATGCGCCCTTGCTCGATATTTCGTCTACCCAAATACGAAAATTGATACAAGCGCGTCAATCTGTTCGCTATTTATTGACTGAACCGGTTCGGCAGTACATCGAAACAAATAATTATTATCGCTAAACATAGAATCTAAATTTCGGTAGTCCGTTGCTTGGGTTTATTTTTAACCCTCCAAAACGGATATCATGAAAAAGTCGATGCTTCAGCACCTCGTTGCTATTGGTGTGTTTTTATTAATTGCCCTTGCTTACGGATTGCCCGCTTTACAAGGCAATAAACTCGCCGCCGGCGATACCATGCACTGGATGGGCATGAGTCAGGAAGCCCGCACGTGGTACGAAAAAACGGGCGAAAACCCCATGTGGAGCAATTCCATGTTTGGGGGTATGCCAACCGTTACCCACTATATGCGCGGTAAAACCAATTTAATTTATCCGGTACAGGAATTTTTTACCAATGTATTACCTACACCTATTAATTTCTTTTTCTTGGCCATGGTGTGCTTTTATATTCTCATGATGAGTTGGAAAGTAGACAGGCGTTTGGCTATTGCAGGGGCTATTGCGTATGCCTTTGCATCGTATAACTTGCAAATTATAGCGGCCGGACACAACACGAAGATGTTTAGTATTGGCTATATGCCCTTGGTATTGGCCGGTATGCATTGGGTTTACAACCGCAACTGGTTGGTGGGCGCGGGTGCGGCCTTATTGGGCTTGGCCTTGATGATTTCCAACGCCATGTATCAAATTGATTATTACTTGCTCTTTATTTTGGCTGGCTTTGGCATGATGTACGGGGTGCAAGCTATTCGCGAAAATACCTTGGGCAATTTTATTAAAGCTACCGGTATTATGTTGGCCGTTGGCTTAATTGCGGTTGGCCCAAGTTTAGATCAGCTGATGTTCACCAAAGAGTATACATCGCAAACCATGCGGGGCGGACAAAGCGAATTGACTATCGGTAAAAAAGAAGCGAAGAAAGATGGTGGTCTCGATAAAGATTATGCTTTTGCTTGGAGTCAGGGTATTGGTGAAACATTCACCTTATTGGTGCCCAATTTATACGGTGGTGGTAACCGTACCGATATTGGTACTGGTTCTAAAACCTACGAAGTATTACAAGGAATGGGCGTTGGCGAAGAAGGCGCTGAGCAATTTGTAAAAGGGGCACCAAGTTATTGGGGGCCGCAACCGTTTTTAGCCGGACCAAATTACTTGGGTATATTGGTTATTTTATTGGCTGTTTTAGGTTTATTCACCTTGCGTTCGAAATTTAAGTGGGCTATGTTGGCCATTGCTGTTTTTGGAATCATGCTTTCGTGGGGTAAACATTTTTCGGGTTTAAATTATTTCTTATTCGATTATTTACCCATGTACAATAAGTTTCGTACTCCCAGCATGAGTATGGTGATTCCATCGCTCATGTTGTGTTTACTCGCTTTGTGGGCCTTGCACGATTTTATTTTTACCGAGCGCCCCGAAAACGAACGCCTTGCTGCGTTGAAAAAAACGGTGATTGGCGTGGGTGGTTTATGTGTGTTGTTGGGTATTGGCGGTTCGATGTTTCTTTCTTTCAAAGGCGAAAACGACGATAAATTAAAAGCCCAAATGGTACAAATGTTGGGAGGCAACGAACAAGCGGGTACACAGCTTTTCAATGCCTTGGTCGACGACCGTCCGAGTTTAGCCATGCACGATGCGTTTCGTTCCTTGGTATTTATTTTATTAGGCGCGGCCTTGTTGTGGCTCTTTATTAAAAAGCGCGTTCAAACCCAACATGTTGCTTGGGGCTTTGCGGTGTTAATGGCCCTTGATGTGGTTGGCATTGGATGGCGTTATTTGAATAACGATAATTACCAAGCTACCGAAGAGTTCGAAGCGCAGTTTAATCCGCGCCCGGTCGATCAACAAATTTTGCAAGATCCCGATCCGTATTATCGCGTATTCGATTTGAGTGTGGATCCGTTCAACGATGCCAATGGGGCCTATCATCATAAATTGGTGGGCGGTTACCACCCGGCAAAAATGGAACGCTATCAAGATTTAATTGATAATCATTTATCGGGCAATAAAATTAATGGCGAAGTATTGAATATGTTGAATACCAAATACATTGTATTCAACGGCAATAATGGTCCGCAAGCCCAACCTAACCCCGAAGCCTGCGGTAATGCATGGTTTGTAAGCAACGTGAACGTAGTTAAAAATGCCGACCAAGCCATGACGGCCCTGAACGCCAAATCGATTGGCGATACGGCGAATGTGGTGAATGGTTTCAAGGCCCGCGAAATGGCCATCGTACAAGAGAAAGATTGGACGGGCGGCAACACCACACAATTTGTTCGCGACAGCGCCGCCGGCATACAATTAAAACAATACGGATTAAACAGTTTGCAGTTTACATCGAATAATGCACAAGCCGGTTTTGCCGTGTTCTCTGATGTGTATTATCCGCTCGGTTGGAAGGCGTATGTGGATGGAAAAGAAACCCCCATTGTAGCTACCAATTATGTATTGCGTGGCTTGATGTTACCGGCCGGACAACATCAAATTGAATTCAAGTTTCACCCCGATACATATTTCAATTGGAGCTCACCTACCCTCGCCGCCTCGGTGTTGATTTGGTTGGTGCTCGCGGCAGGTGTTGGACTCGGCATTCGGAATGCACGCAAACCCGAAGAAAAACATGTTTAGTATCAAGCCCGTAACGCCCGCCGAGGTGCCGGTATTATTACAATTTATTCGTGCGCTCGCCGTGTACGAAAAAATGGAAAACGACGTGGTAGCCACCGAAGCGCAGTTGCATACCGAACTCTTCGTACGCGGTTCGGCGCAGGCTGTATTGGCCTACGAACACAACACACCGATAGGCTTCGCCTTATACTTTTTCAATTTCTCCACCTTCCTTTCGAAACGCGGATTATACCTCGAAGATTTATTCGTGTTGCCCGAGTATCGAGGTAAAGGCTACGGCAAAGCCTTGTTGATGCATTTGCGCGAAATAGCCCAACACGAAAAATGTGGCCGCATGGAATGGAGCGTATTGAATTGGAACCAACCCGCCATCGACTTTTACGAATCGCTCGGCGCCAAACCCATGAACGAGTGGACGGTGTATCGATTGATACCGTAAACATTAACCACTGTTTGCTCGCACTGTTTTCTGGCACTGTTTTTATGGCGGCGCATCTTCCTCTCCTTCCTCATCAAATACCCGCTTTCTGTTCCAAGCTGCCCTTCGTTCCTCAGGGCAGGCTTTTCACGTCAATCGGGGCCGCACTTCCTCAGCCATCAATCATTCATCCCCTGCCAAAGTCAGGAACAGAAACAGTGTCGGGGAACAGGCACTTAGGGGCATCACCTTGTGGACGTCCGCAACATTAATAATTAAACAAAGCCCGCTCCCGCTCCGTTTCTCGCTCTCCTTTTAGTAGGCTTGAATCAAGACATCCGTTGGAATATGCCATGCTTTATGAAGTTGCCGAATCATTGCCAAGGTTAGTTTTCTTTTTTTATTTAGAATTTCACTCGCTCTACTTTTAAGTCCAATGGCTACTGCTAAATCGTGTTGGTTATACCCTAATTGTTCCATCCGAAATCGAATGGCTTCAATCGGGTCGGGCAAATCAATGGGAAAATGTTGGTTCTCATAGTGTTCAATTAAAATCAACAACACGTCCAATTCGTCCCCTTCTTGGCTTCCGGGTTTAGCATCGAAAATACCCTCAAGCCGTTTCATGGCTTGTTGGTAATCTTTTTTTGTTTTGATGGGTTTGATAGACATAACATTAAATTTGGGTAGCGTCAATGGAATTATATTCTGCGTGTGTACCAATAAATCGTATCCATACCGCTTTAAATTGATAGTTTATTTTTACTACAAGGCGGTATTTATTTCCTCGAATATTAAATACAACACGTTCATTATTAATAATACTCGCTGAAGGGTAATCTTTCTTAATGGAATTTGGGGATTTCCATTTTGCTTGACAGGCTTCCAAATGCCACGATTTTAGGGATTGTTCCACATCCGCATGTTTCTTCCAAAACATGCGGAGGGTCGATTTTGATATTACACGCACGGTTATCATTTTGGCAAAAATACAAAAAGTTCCCAAAATGGGAAATATATATTAAAATTAAATGGTAGTAAACGACTATAATTACTTAAACATGCATATTTTAAAAACTATCAATCATTCATCCCCTTCCCATCCAAAATCCGCTCCAATACTTTTTCAATCCGACCTTGTCGCGTGGCCGCTTGTTTCGCTCCCGAAAAATGAATAAGGTAGGCGCGTTGTCGGCCCGGCGTTAATGCCATAAAGGCTTTCTTTACATCGGGTCGTTGTTTCAAACATTGTGTCCATTCAGTAATATTGGGTTGCTGTTTTTCTTCAGGTTCTAATTTTACTTGAATACCTGCTTTGGCCAAAGCCATCGATTCTTTAATAAATTGCCGCAATAATTTTTCATCGCGTTTTAATTCCTCCAAACTATGTATCCGAAACTGCCGTGTCGCTTGGGTATGTTCGCCGGCCCGCACCAATCGTTGCTTCGGGTCTTTCAACAAGGCCCCATTAAAAATCATAATGCAACAATGTTCTTTGAAGCTCGCTACCAAAAACAAATTGGTCCCCTGATATTGAAAACACGGTTTGCCCCAGCGTACCACTTCCTCCAACGCAAACTCAGACAAGATGGATTTGAAATACGCCTTCTCGGTTTGCCACGTTTTCTTCATACCACGAAGATAAGGTGCTAGCAGAAAAAAGCCCTTAATGCCAACTACTGCGCCGGCGAAATTTGCAAAGAAGCTTTTTCTCCATTGGCTTCAATGTGTATGATATAGTGGCTATTCATGCGTTGTATATCGTTGGGTATTTCAATGACTTGTGCACCGGTATTCAATCGTTCTGTTTGTGTTTGATATAGTAACTGCCCTTGTTGATTAAGCAAACGCAAATTCACTTTCGCGGCACGGTTCAATACAAAGTGCACCTTTGGCCATGTTTGTCCTTGAACCGGATAAACTTGTAACTGCAAACTGCCTCTACTCTGAACATTGAACTGATCGATACCCATAGGTTTATTTTTTATTATAAACACCTTATAAATATCCGATAAAGCACTGCTTTGTGTACCGTCGTTCGACATAAAAATATTCGCGGCCGTGCTATGGATACCACCATATAAATACGCCACATGGGTGGTATCGGCTGTTAAGCTATCGAGTTTAATTACGTGGTTGTTATAATGAGGAATGTTTTCTATCGAAATCATTTCGGCGCCTGCTCCTATAAAGGCGGGCATTTCGAGCGGCAGTTTATGTTCGCTCATTGTGCCATTGGCAGTGCGCGTAACACGGGCAATGGTTTTTACAAAAGGCACTTGATTGTCTTGTGTCAACGTGCCCCCATTATCGTAATACTGTGCAATGCCTCCAAAAAATACAGAATGCATTTCTTGCTGAAGTGCCGAATAAACCGGAAGCACGCCGCAGTGATAATGATTATAATATTGTTGAAAATTGGCATCGGGCGCATATCCGGCGCTATCGAATGTAACTGAACCTAAAAAGGGCAAATCGATAGTAGGTTGAAACACTCCCGAGAACAGGGTAACGCCTTCTTTCTCGCCGGGTAAAATTTGAGCCACCGCATTATAATCGCGCCGATGAAATTCGTTGGCATTGATCCAGGCGGGCAAGTGATTGATGGTGAGCGTGGTGCCATTATCGCTGAGTGTAAACCGACGAACGGCATTGGTATACGCTTGAACATAGGTGGGATTTCCCATGGGATTATAATTTCCATCGAAGCGATTCCCACCGGCTAAATAATACGTAGCATCAACTTTTTTAAGATGCCCACCCGTAACGCCAAACGTGGTATCTTCTTGCTGTCTGAAATAGTTTATGAATGAGGCATTATTGATGATGGCATTGATGGTAGCCGGTACATCGATGGCAGTAATAAAATTAAATGTTTTACGCGATGCCGTGGCATTGTGGTAGCCATAGCCACCAACTAGGTACAAGTAGTTGCCCGATTGATAAAACGCCATGTTGGTACTGCTGAGTTGCTCTTGCAGGTTGGTACTTAAACTGCTAATCGGTTGGCTCCACGTAGTACCGGCCACCGGATCAACCACCCGTAGTTGATTGTTGTTGCCGGCTACATCGAAGGCAGCAAAAGGTTGCCGACGGTGCATGCCATCGAGGCGGCCGCCTACAATTAGCCATTTCCCATTGTGTTGTGCATAGGCATACGATTGCAATCCACCTAAACCATTAATGTTCATGGGTTCGAGGTAAACATTAAATGGACTGCTTTGTGCTTGTGCGTTGTTGTTTATAAACAAGAGAACAATCAATAAATACAAATACTTCATGGACAGACGTTTAAACTATAAAATTAGTTTAATCCATTAGTCTGTTGGGTAACATTTGTTACGCGGAGGTTTCTGTTCCCGAAACGATTTACCTTTACAAACTATGTCGATGCCATTGGCCGAACGCATGCGGCCCAAACAATTAAACGATTTGGTTGGACAAGCCCACCTCAGTGGTCCGGATAGTTTACTACGCCGCGCCATCGAACACGGCGCCCTGCCCTCTATGATTTTGTGGGGACCTCCCGGCGTAGGTAAAACCAGTATCGCACAAGTGATTGCCCAACAAGCCGGCTTGCCCTTCTATACCCTCAGTGCCATTTCCAGCGGCGTGAAAGACGTTCGCGACGTAATAGAAAAAGCGAAGCACGAACAAAAAGCTATTTTATTCATCGACGAAATCCATCGGTTCAATAAAGGCCAACAAGATGCGCTGTTGGGTGCGGTGGAAAAAGGCACCATCACCCTCATTGGCGCCACCACCGAAAATCCATCGTTTGAAATCAACGCGGCTTTGTTGAGTCGCGCGCAAGTATATGTACTCAAAGCCCTCGATGCCGACGAGTTGCAATTACTCGTCAACAAAGCATTAGCCACCGATGATGCCATAAAACAATCCGGTTTGCAAATACAAGAAACCGAGGCGCTCTTTCGTTTATCGGGTGGCGACGCTCGCAAACTGTACAACCTTTTGGAACTTGCGGCCGATTATGTAGCCACACAAGAAAACAAAATCCTCACCAACGAGTTGATGATGCAATTGGCACAGCAAAAAATGGCCTTGTACGATAAAAGTGGCGAGCAGCATTACGACATCATTTCAGCGTTCATAAAAAGCTTGCGCGGCAGCGACCCGAACGGTGCTATTTATTGGATGGCGCGCATGATAGCCGGTGGCGAAGATTTGTTATTCATCGCCCGTCGCATGGTGGTATTTGCTGCTGAAGATATTGGCAATGCCAATCCCAATGCCTTGCTTATGGCCAACACCACTTTCGATGCTACGCACAAAATTGGCTTCCCCGAAGCGCGCATCATCCTCGCGCAATGTGCCGTGTACTTGGCCACGTCGGTGAAGAGCAATGCCTCTTACATGGCCATCGAAAAGGCTCTCGCCTTGGTTCAAAAAACCGGCGACTTACCCGTGCCGCTCCACATCCGCAATGCGCCCACCAAGCTCATGAAGAACCTCAACTACGGCAAAGGCTACGCCTACGACCACAACGAACCCGATCATTTCGCCGGACAAGAATTCCTTCCCGAGGGCTTGGAAGGCACCCCCTTCTACGACCCCGCTCGCAACACCCGCGAAGACGAAGTCCGCAAATGGCTGAAAAGCAAATGGGGGGACAAGTATGGGTATTGATCCACTTGCAACATCCCATCCAACTCATCAAAAATATCGTTGCTATAGCAGGTGGGCAGTATGCCAAAAAAACTGTTGACAATCATTTGTTCTTGTAGGATTTAGCTTAGGTTGATATGAGGTGGTAATTGAAGAACGGGGTATTTGGGTTGGTTTTCCATGGTTTAAAGGTAGTATGGGTGTCAGACAAACTACGACGGGGTAGATGCGTTTCGCTGAGTTTCGTGTGGGGAAAAATTACATAAAACGTTCGAGATGCCGGCTTGAGGCCGAACATCTCGAACAGCGGTCATAAAAACAATGATGTATGGAAATCCCTGGCCTGAGAAAAATAGCGTTAAGAAAATGACGGTTTTTTTAGCGCTAGAAATAAAAAGCTCGATTAAACCGTTGAGGCGTGTTATTAAGCTAAATCTAACTAAAGAGGTTGAACATAGAGATGCTGTTGCATAGCTTTTTTTATTTCCGATAAAAACGGTCATTTTTAGCTATTTTTCGAGCGCCTTGATTTTTTTGCTCCACTTTTTTTATCAAGAAAAAAAGTGGAAGACATTCGCATTTAACTATCCGCTGAGTCCCCTTCGGGAGACCTCAGCGGGGAAAGAATAGAATGGGCGACCTCAGCGGGGAAAATAGAATGGGAGACCTCAGCGGGGAAAAATTACATAAAACGTTCGAGATGCCAGCTTGAGTCCGAACATTTCGAACAGCATACATACAAAAAAAAGGGCCGAACATCTCGAACTGCGGCCATAAAAACAATGATGTATGGAAATCCCGGCCTGAGAAAAATAGCGTTAAGAAAATGACGATTTTTAGCGTTAGAAATAAAAAGCTCGATTAAACCGATGTGGGTTGTTAATAGGCTAAATCTATCTAAGGAGGTTGAACATAGAGATGCTGTTGCATAGCTTTTTTTATTTCCGATAAAAACGGTCATTTTTAGCTATTTTTCTAGCGCCTTGATTTTTTTGCTCCACTTTTTTTATTAAGAAAAAAAGTGGAAGAATTCGCATTTAACTATCCGCTGAGTCCCCTTCGGGAGACCTCAGCGGGGAAAATAGAATGGGAGACCACAGCGTGGAAATTAGAATAGGAGACCTCAGCGGGGAAAAATTACATAAAACGTTCGAGATGCCAGCTTGAGTCCGAACATTTCGAACAGCATACATACAAAAAAAAGGGCCGAACATCTCGAACAGCGGTCATAAAAACAATGATGTATGGAAATCCCGGCCTGAGAAAAATAGCGTTAAGAAAATGACGGTTTTTAGCGTTAGAAATAAAAAGCTCGATTAAACCTTTTAGGCGAGTTAATAAGCTAAATCTAACTAAAGAGTTTGAACATAGAGATGCTGTTGCATAGCTTTTTTTATTTCCGATAAAAACCGTCATTTTTAGCTATTTTTCGATAGCCTTGATTTTTTTGCTCCACTTTTTTTATCAAGAAAAAAAGTGGAAGACATTCGCATTTAACTATCCGCTGAGTCCCCTTCGGGAGACCTCAGCGGGGAAAATAGAATGGGAGACCTCAGCGGGGAAA
>JBIKQE010000162.1:0-5326 GCA_044349815.1 Chitinophagaceae bacterium
CGTATAACTCGCTTCAAAATCGGAGCCATCCACTTGCAAGCGTTCAATACCTTTAAAGCCGGCAATAAATTCGTAGGCATTCATACTGCGGGCTTCATCGCTACTCACGCTAATGCCCCAGTCGTTATCTTCAACCAAATAAATAATCGGCAATTGCTTCAGGGCGGCAAATTGAAAGGCCTCACTCACTTCGCCTTCGGTTATACTGCCGTCGCCAAAGCAACAAACCACCACGGGTTTTTCATCGACACCTTGTTTGAAATTGTCCGACAATGTAAACGAACCTTCCTTGGCGGCACACATCGCTTCAATATACTGAAACCCTTGCGCCACGCCGGTGGTAGGCACCGCTTGCATCCCCGTGGCGGAACTCTGATGAATAATTTTAGGAAAATGCTCACGCCGCGAATTCGGGTGGTTGTAATATTCCCGCCCGCCCGTAAACGGATCCTCGCCCTTAGCCAACAACTGCAACATCATCTCGAAAGGGCGCCAACCCATACCGAGCATAATGCTTTCGTCGCGGTAATACGGACTCACATAATCGCAGGGTTTGAGTTGAAAGGCGGTGGCCAATTGAATGGCCTCGTGTCCGCGCGATGTACTGTGCACATACTTGCAAATCGGGCGGTTGGCTTCATACGTTTCCGCCATGGCCTTCGCCGTCATCATCAATCGGTAAGCCCGTAAAAGAAGTTGTTTATCCATAGGGTAGAGTGGGGGCAAAGATACCCCAAAACCACAAGTTGCTTCTCCTTGGGATCTTGTATTTTTTGGTCATCAGCTACCGGAACCTTCTCCATCGCAATTGCGTCGCACACTGAAGCACCATCGCTCCCTTCACCGCCGAAGACAGGGAGCAGAAACAGGGAACAGAAACAGGGATCGGAGCAATATTTCCCCGCTGAGGTCTCCCGCAGGGGACTCAGCGAGGAATGGGAAGACAAATCACCGAAATATAAATCATGAAAAATGCCTACATTTGAGTTATACTAAAATGGAACGCCTACAAAGCTTCTTCTATATATATATATCTTATTATTTTTAACCCTATACCATGAGACCCTTCATCAAACACTTTCTACTTTTATCTTTTTTTCTTTTGGGAACATGTTCCGTTCAAGGGTATACCCTTTATTTAAAACTATTCACCAAAGATTGTAGTAATTGTTATGCCGGCTTGTATTTACTGAATACCCACATGGCCGATTTGCCTTATCAGATAGTGCTAAAGCATTCAGACAAGATCAATGAAAATAAAATCATGGGGTTGTTTGAGTTGCATAAGTTTAAACAAGCAACACTTATTTATAACGACTCTTTATACGATGAATTAGAAAAAGATATTTCCACTGAACTGATTGTTAAAAATAAGAAGAACCAAACCATTTATCGTGATAATATCAAACAAGTAAACCTGAATTTATTTCAATGGATTTTATCGATGAACGATGTAGGGAACAGTACATTGGAATATAAACTCAAGGACACAAGTATTAAAACATCTATTGCTTCGGTTCATTACAATAAAAATAACCTTTATTTGAAGAATGATTTTGATGATTGGTATTTCTGGGATTCAAAAAATAATAAGTTAGATACCCTTTTTCTCGATAGCAATACCATAAACCGCGCCTATGGTATTGAGGAAAAATACACGAAACGATCAATATTGCCTGCCATTCAGTATTTTAAAACTACTATGTTCAGGCGCTATTTTGAACCGAGTTATCCCAATGTATTCTTCAAGAATGATTCCATTGTTTATGTTAGTTTTTCATTGAAAACATTTGATGCAGATCAAGGGGATACCTCCATTTACGGTGTTCCGTATGTATTTAAAATGAACTTTAAAAGAAAACAAGTACTATCAATTTATAAAGTGCCGCTACAAGTTGATAGTAATTCATACACCAATAACGATAATTTTTTTGTCTATCAAGACACCTTTTATTTCAACATAAGTTATAAAAAGGATTTTTATTTAAATCCTACCACCCAAAAACATGTTTACGCCACCTTTGTTGAGAAAAAGAATGACAGCCAATTGCATTTTGTTCGGTATGAAAACATGAACATGCCTGAATCGTATGTAAAAAACAAACTGTATTTAATGTTTGCAAATCCTACGTGTGCAAAAGATTTGGTTACAATGCCTTTTTTTGCCGGGGTATATGATGTAAAAACCAAGCAAACGATTCATGCGCCTATACCGGACAGTATATTTAACGATTTAGCCAAGATTCCCGGTACGGAAGATTATTTGATTTTGAAAAAATTGTCCTTGGGTTTTGTTGGGGAAGCTTATAAATTTAATCAAGATCGATACGGCATAATTTATTCTTATGCAGGCCGGTACCATTTTATTTTATTCAATCAAGCCGGCGATTTAATATCCCATAAAGTATTACCCATCATGCCGAACACAAATCTCCGATATATTGATCAAGGGCAATATTGTGTTTTTTCAGACAGTAATCATCGGATATTGTTTCATTATTTGTTTGATTAAAAAATCATGGAAGTCCAATATTGAATTCGTTCACTATCCGCTGATTTTTTGCCTGCTGTGCTTATGTTTATGTTTTTCCCGCTGAGGTCTTGAATTATATTTTTTCCGCTGTGGTCTTGAATTATATTTTCCCCGCTGAGGTCTCCCGCAGGGGACTCAGCGGTTGGTCTGAAGATTTTTGATTTCGCTGAGTCCCTTTCAGGAGACTCAGCGAGGAAGGGGAAAAACGAGACTCAGCAAGGAAGGAAAAAAACGAGACTCAGCAAGGAATGGAGCGTTGATTCCGTTGGGATTTTGCCTTTCACTACGACTCTTGAACGCACTCATAGTCTTGCCTAATGTTGGATAATCTGGGATAAAGTAAACTCCGTAGCAGAACAAATGGAATTCGTGCTTCTTGTTAATTGATAAGCACTTTTCTGGTAGTGATCAACTGATTCTTTTCATAAACCGCTAAATAGTAAATACCGGCAGATTCTTGTTGTTCAATGATATAAGCTTGGTTTGTTTTAGGATAAACCTGAATCTTAACTTCTTTACCAAGTACATCAAACAGTTTAAAATTTAGGGAAAGCGGATGGGTAGCATTTACACTCACTTCAAAATTACCCTGTGCCGGGTTCGGATAAATGGCTAAGTTTTGTGTAATAAGCGCAGTATTATCGTTCAACGAAGTAGGTGTCATCAGGAAGGTTGTTTTTTTGCCATATACCGGTGCTTGTCCTCCTGTAACCTTTGAATTAGAATAGGTTGTTAGTACCGGTTTATGAAAACCTGCCACATACCAACTATGTGTGGTATCGAAACCCGTACCGTAAATAATATTGTTTGTTGTATCTAATAATTGGGTAATGGTGGTTACACGCAAAACATTATTATATGTACCATAAGGCGTTATCAATGTTCCCCATCCATCGGCAATACCATTCGACGTACCTGCTCCCTTTACATTCACACTTACCGGACCCGAAAAAAATGCCATGGTGTTATAGGTATCCGAAAACGTAGTGCCCATAGTAATTGGATACACGAGTTTTGTCCACTTGTTTGTATAAGAAATGCTACTCCCACTAGACCATGTTGTACTAGTTAATTGAAGTATAGAAGGAAGCACTTCATACCGGTTTGTTTCGGTAGTAGTTCCCGGAGTAACTTCCAATAAAATATTTGTAGTTCCCGAGCTTTGTACGTTGGACGCTGAAATAGTGTTGAAGGTGGTATCGTACGATGAAAAGTTCCACGTATAATTAGCCCCGGTTGTATTCCCAAGGTAGGTTGGAGACGATCGGGTTATAAATACATCGCCCACAATCATATTGCAATCGGCACCGGTGAGTGTTGGTTGTGCCATACTGTTTAAGGCGCTAATAAATGACATCAGGATCAATGTAAATAGATGTTTCATAAAGTGAAGATATGGATAAATCCTGAATATCCCGGATGCGCCGGGATATTCTGGGTTGACAAGAGATTATGGTTTCGAAAATCCAAACGCTGAGTTATTGAACTGCTCTGTATCGGATTGCAAATCCTTCGATTGGGTTACGGGATTGAAAATCCCGAATAGAGATGTATATCCCCGCTAGCGCGAGTTTACCGTATCCTTCGTCTCGGTATGAATGTAACTCGTGCTTCATTACTCTTTTGAATTAACATGAACCATCACTTCCCCGCTGATGTCTCTCACAGGGCAATCAGCGAGTCAAAAACGTGGAATGGGATTACTTTAACGCATCCGCCATAGTTCTTCCAATCCAAAAAAGTCTTCTAAGTGATAAATGCTATCGGCGTGTTCAAATAAAATAGTTCGCTCGTTCACAATGGAATATTGCTTTAATTGTTTCATGCTCAACGCCGCCAGTTCGGGGAACACCGTCAAGGGAACGAACAATTCACGGCCATCCTTTAGTTCAATACCAATTTTATGGGCACGATCAAATAAAAGCGTTTGAATCGTCATCGGTTTAGACTGAATGATAGTAGGCATATTAATGTAGTTTTAATGGTTTGAATTTTTGTTCACGTTGGACAGTGTAAAAAAGGGCTATCAAAATTATTTTATTTTTTTTAATAGTCGCTTAGTTGATGCTATGAAATTTCATTGGCTGAATAATGCGATAGACGCTGAGCCTATAGCCCCGATGGCAGCGAAAAGCCCGGAGCCCCGAGAGGAGGCTTTATGCCGACGATTCGGGGCGAGGACTTGCAGCGAACAGCGGGAAGTTCGCTGAAGAGAAGGTATGGATGTGCTTTAACCCAGAATATGCATTAGACAATCTATTACAAGTCAAAATGCCTGTGAAATAAAACGTTGCACTCGCTTTTGTTCATTCACCCTATAGGTAAATAGGGTTCATTCAAAAAAGCGTTTATTTCTGTGGCCTTTTGCCTTTCATGACGATTCTCTAACGCATAATCTGGGTTCAAAAAAACTTAATAGGCGCGGGCAAACAACACGCGTTGGTTGCTAGGCTTACCCGTTAAAATACAGGTGCCGGCTTCTTGCTTGGCATCGAGTGGAATGCAACGAATGGTGGCTTTGGTTTGCTGTTTGATGGCTTCTTCGGTTTCAGGCGTGCCGTCCCAATGCGCACTCACAAAGCCGGTTTTTTCATCGAGCGTTTTTACAAATTCATCCCAGGTATCAACGGGTGTAATATGTTCGTTGCGGAACTTGTTTGCTTTGTTGAAAATCGAATCTTGAATGGTTACCAAGAGCTCGTCGATGTATTGTTCGAGGCCTTCCAAGGCAATGGATTGCTTTTCTTTGGTATCGCGCCGGGCTACTTCGGCCACGCCGTTTTCCAAATCGCG
>JBIKQE010000163.1:0-5276 GCA_044349815.1 Chitinophagaceae bacterium
CGGGGTGCAGTGTGCAAGGTTCGTTGCGTAACAATCAGAAGTTCTTCCATCGGCATGTTAAAAAACGACGATAGGCGCAAAAAATTGCCTTCAACGTTTAGTACTTTTTTGCAAAGATATTAAAAAGCTTCTTTTTTCTACGGCCTTAAACCATTACCTTTGCACCCGAATTTAGGTCAAGAGATGCGAAACAAGCTTCAAATATCAATAAAATCAATGCTTTTGGCAGTTGTGGCACTTCTTTTGAGCTACACTACCATCCAAGCGCAAGAAGAACATACTCACGTTGAAGGTCAAGCCGTACAACACGAAATGGCTGCTGAAGGCCATCACGAGGAAGAAAAACTCGATGTGAGTGCCGAAATCTTTGGTCACGTGAGCGATTCGTACGATTGGCATTTGTTCGATTTCGGCGGTTCACCCGTAGCGGTTCCTTTACCTGTAATTATATACAATACCACCCATGGTAAATTCGATGTCTTTTTGTCGTCGGCTTTTCATCATGGCCACGAACCACATGCGGGTTATGAATTGTATGTAGAAAATGGCAAACAAAAATTACGCGCACAAGACGGTTCTTCGTTTTTCGATATCAGCATTACCAAGAATGTATTGTGTTTGTTGTTGTCGGTATTCATTTTATGGTTCTTGATGACGGGTGTTGCCAAGAAGTACAAGAAAAACGGCGCCGTATCGGTACCGAGCGGTTTTCAAAGTGCCTTGGAACCTATTATTGGTTTTATTCAAGACAATGTGGCAAAGCCGAACTTAGGTAAGAAATACCTGAAGTTCATGCCTTTATTGTTGTCGATATTCTTTTTTATTTGGATTAATAACTTGTTGGGTTTATTGCCGTTCGGTTTTAACCTCACCGGCAATATTGCTGTTACCTTATTATTGGCTTTGGTATTCTTCGTAGTGATGTTGTTCAATGCCAATAAAGCGTTCTGGGGACATATCTTGAACCCGCCCGGCGTTCCAACCGGTATCAAGTTCATCTTGGTGCCCATTGAAATTTTGAGTAACCTCTTAATTAAGCCCGCCGCCTTGGCCATTCGTCTTTTTGCGAACATCTTCGCCGGTCACACCATTATTTTAAGTATCATCTTGTTGATTTTCATTTTCTCGGGACTCAGCACGGTGGCCGGTATTGCGTTTATTCCTGTATCGGTTGGTTTTGCCATTTTCATGTTCTTCTTAGAATTGTTGGTGGCCGCCATTCAAGCATTCATTTTTACCAACTTAACGGCTGTATTTATTGGACAAGCCATCGAGGAACACCACCACGATGAGCACAACGATCACGGTCATCATTAATCACGTTTTTTAAATCCCATCTATATGTCAGTATTAACAGTTTTATTAGAAGGTATCGCCTCAGCAGGTGGTGCAGTTGGTGCCGGTATCGCCGCTTTAGCAGCAGGTATTGGAGTAGGTCAAATCGGTAAAGGTGCGTTGGAATCCATCGCTCGTCAACCCGAAGTAGCCGGAGAAATCCGTTCTAACATGATCTTAGCCGCGGCTCTCGTTGAGGGTGTTGCTCTGTTCGGAGTAATTGCCGGTATCCTCGCTATCGTAATCAAGTAATTACATAGCCAAATCATTAACTACACGCAACGCACAGGGCCGCGCGTGTAGTTTTTCTAAAACCTTATTTGGTTCGCTTCGCCGAACCCTTAACGATAACGTAGAAAAAAGAAAACAATGGATTTACTTACCCCTAGTTTTGGACTGTTTTTCTGGACGGCACTGGCCTTTTTGACCGTGTTGTTTTTATTGAAAAAATTTGCTTGGAAACCCATCCTCGACGCCTTGCACGAGCGCGAATCGCATATTGCGGATAGCATCGCTTCGGCCGAGAAAGTACGCAACGAAATGGCGTCGATGAAAAGCGAACACGAAGTGTTGTTGAACCAAGCACGCGAAGAACGTACGAACTTGATGCGCGAAGCCAAAGAAACCAGCGACAAAATTATCAATCAAGCCAAAGAAAGCGCGAAAGAAGAAGCCAATAAAATTTTGACCGAAGCGCGTCAACAAATCGACTTCCAAAAGAATGCCGCCATGGTGGATATCAAAAACCAGGTAGGATCGTTGGTGATTGAAGTGGCTGAAAAAGTGTTGCGCAAAGAATTGGCCAACAAAAACGAACAGCAAGATTATATTAAAAAATTAGCTGAAGAAATAAAACTCAACTAATGCTAAACCCGAAACTATCGGCCCGTTACGCGAAGTCGCTCATGGATTTAGCCATCGAGCAAGGCAATTTAGATGCCGTGTACCAAGATATGCAAGGTATGCAAGGCATTTGCCGCAACAGTCGCGAATTCGTGAGCCTGATGAAAAGTCCGATTGTAAAAGCCGACATGAAAATGGCGGTGGTAAAAAGCCTGATTGAAGGAAAATCAAATCCATTAACCTTGGCTTTCGTGCAATTGATTGTAACCAAAGGACGCGATTATTTCTTACCCGAAATCATCGATTCGTTTATTACGCAATACAAGAAGCACAATAAAATTAATGAGGTTAAACTCACTACTGCGGTAGCGCTCGACAACGAAACGGTTGAACACATCAAAGCCAAAGTAGCCGCCCAATTCCCCGGCATGAGCATCGATATGACCACCGCCGTGAACGAAGACCTTTTAGGAGGCTTTATTGTGGAATCGAACAACAACCAATTTGATGCCAGCATCCTCCGCGATTTGCGCGACATCAAAAAGCAGTTCCTTAAAAATGAATTTGTACAAAACATTCGCTAATATTTAAAATCATACAATTATGATCAGCATAAAACCCGATGAGATTTCAGCGATCCTCCGCCAACAACTGGGTAACTTCAATTCAAGTGCCGAACTAGAAGAATCTGGTACGGTATTGCAAGTGGGTGATGGTATTGCCCGCGTTTACGGTTTGAACGGAGTAAGCTCCGGCGAACTCGTTGAATTTGAAAATGGTGTTCAAGCCATTGCCCTTAACCTCGAAGAAGATAATGTAGGGGTGGTATTGATGGGTGATGGTAAAGGCATCAAAGAAGGTAATAAAGTACGCCGTACAGGCCGTATCGCGTCTATTAAAGTAGGCGAAGGCATGGTAGGTCGTGTTATCAATACCCTCGGTGAACCCATCGATGGTAAAGGTCCTTTGAAAGGCGACTTATACGAAATGCCCTTAGAGCGTAAAGCACCCGGGGTTATTTTCCGTGAGCCGGTTAAAGAACCACTCCAAACAGGTATCAAAGCCATCGATGCGATGATTCCTATCGGTCGTGGTCAACGTGAGTTGGTAATCGGCGATCGTCAAACCGGTAAGTCGGCTATCTGTATCGATACCATCATCAACCAACGCGAATTCTTCGAAGCAGGAAAACCCGTTTATTGTATTTATGTAGCTATCGGACAAAAAGCCTCGACCATTGCACAGGTTATGAAAACCTTGCAAGACAATGGTGCTATGGATTATACCATCATCGTAGCTGCTTCGGCTGCCGATCCGGCTCCCTTGCAGTTCTACGCACCATTCGCCGGTGCTGCCATCGGTGAATTCTTCCGCGATACAGGTCGCCCAGCTTTGATTGTTTACGATGATTTGAGTAAACAAGCCGTGGCCTATCGTGAAGTATCGTTGTTGCTCCGTCGCCCGCCAGGACGTGAAGCTTACCCCGGTGACGTGTTCTATTTACACAGTCGCTTGCTCGAACGCGCAGCGAAAGTGATTGGTAAAGACGAAATTGCCGCGAAAATGAACGACCTTCCTGCCAGCTTACAAGGCATGGTAAAAGGGGGAGGTTCATTAACAGCCTTGCCTATTATCGAAACACAAGCCGGCGACGTATCGGCGTATATCCCAACCAACGTAATTTCGATTACCGACGGACAAATTTTCTTGGAATCGAACTTGTTCAACGCCGGTATTCGTCCAGCGATCAACGTAGGTATCTCCGTAAGTCGTGTGGGTGGTAGCGCGCAAATCAAATCGATGAAGAAAGTAGCAGGTACCTTGAAACTCGATCAGGCCCTCTACCGAGAAATGGAAGCCTTCTCGAAATTCGGGGGCGACTTGGATGCCGCTACTAAAAACGTACTCGATAAAGGAGCTCGTAACGTAGAAATTTTGAAGCAAGGACAGTTCTCGCCATACTCGGTTGAAAAACAAGTAGCGATGATTTACTTAGGTACCAACGGTTTACTCCGCGATGTGCCGGTAAAAAATATCCGCGCCTTCGAAGAAGCCTTCTTGTTGCAAATGGAAAATAAAATGCCGGAGGTATTGCTCGAATTCAAAAAAGGAAATTTACCCGACGATGGCATCCAAAAAATGCTCGACTTGGTAAACAGCCTTATTCCGCAATTCACGAAGTAAAGCATTCAAACCATACAAAATCCCGTTCTGCAAGGAACGGGATTTTTTTTTAAATCGAACAGGGTAAAACAATAAGTTAAAATATTTCGCGTTAATTTTAAAAGCAATTTCTAAAGTATGTTTCAAAAACTTTTTCTCATAGCCGCATTGGCTACCACCGCGGTTGAACTCAAAGCACAAGCACCGGTTCAGGTTTCAGAATGTTATGTATCGTTGGGTATGTTTTCGCAAGATGGACTATATACTCAGTTCAACGATTTATCGGCCTTTGCGCCGGGCTCTTTATTATTAGGCAATTTAGCTAAAGATATTTCGCGGTATTCGCTTTCGCAATCGGATGCCGGTGCCGGGAATACATGGTCGGCCAATATTGGTATGCGCTTCTACCACAAAGAAGACGAAGCCTATCGAAAAAATCCCTTGTTACGCGTAGGTATTCAATTTCAGCAAGCCCCTGTTTTTTCACAACATTATTCAGCCACCAAGCGAGTACCTTACGATACCATAACCTCATCGCAAACAGGTACACAAACATATATCGATTCTGTGTTCATCGACAATTACCACATAAGCTATGCTCAAAAACGAGTAATGCTCGACGCTTCGCTCATCTTCCGTACAAAACCCGAAGCTCGTTGGCATATTTTTGGTGGTGTAGGCATGCAACTTGGTATGGCTTTTCGTTCGAACACCTTGTTACAGTACAATACCTTCAAAGGTGTTTCGAGTAGCAAAACAACCATGTTTAATATAGACAATTGGCAAATGCTTTCGTTTGAATCGAGAAATAGCAAAACCGAAAAAGTAGCGAATGCCTCTTCGGTAGCCGGCGGAATTTATATTCCCTTAGGCATCAGTTTTCGTTTAAGTAAAAAACACTATTTATTTAAAATGACCAGTCTGTTTTTTGAAAC
>JBIKQE010000015.1:0-18940 GCA_044349815.1 Chitinophagaceae bacterium
TAGCAATTACCCGCGTGTAACCGCCTATGTTCAATTTAAAGTAAAACGATTTAGGGGGTCAGTATCGCTAAGCGATGTGCAGCAATTGATGGTGCCCAATGCTATACTGTATCCGAATTATGCGGCATCAAATACCGCTTTGCACTTTGCCTTTTATTGGGCCTTTGTGAATTAAGGTTTTTGGCCTTCGTAAACTACAACGGCTAATTTTCGGTAGGTGGGCGAAACGGCAATACGGTAAAAGCGATCGATGCCCAATTTTTTTAAATTGAAGACTTCTTGCCATGCTTCGTTCGGATTATCCCAAGGACTTTTGCGCATATATAACTTGCCTTCGTGCCCCATTAAAATACTGCCATCGGCCAAGAAGCAGTAATCTTCTTCGCCGGGTAGGGTTTCTGTAACAATTGGATTTTTTATATTCACGCGGTTTTTGACAGCACGTAAATTTTCGGGCATCAAACTCCGAATTGCCCAATGTAAAGAATCTTCTTTGTCTACATATACCGAACGTCCTTTGTATTTCCGGGCATAAAAGGTTCTGCCAATAGAGTCGTCTAATCGCCAGCGCGATTTTTTAAGAATATTGCATTGCACCAAAGAAAAAGGTTCCGGTAATTCGAAGGCTAGGTATTCGTGCAGCGAAAGCCATTCGTAATAGCCAATATTGGTTTGTTCGGGCATTACGGCATAAGGCTTTTTGCCTTTTAATGAATACCTATAGAGGCGTTGCGTTTTTTTATCGCGTTCTACACGTACGCATGAAATATGTTCTAAATCGGTAGTGAGTTTCGGCGAATATTCGCATTCAGGGGTGCGGGTGATACGTTTAATTTTTTTACTGCCTAAATTGTATCGATAAATATCGGTATTATTGGTATCGTTCGACGATACAAAATACAAACTTTGATTATCGGGGGTAAAATAGGGTTGGTTGTTGTATAATTCGCCCGGTGCAATTTTAATAGGGTTGCTTAAGGTTATACCTTGCAACGATTTTTGAAAATCGAATAGGTAAATAGCTGTTTTGGGCAGTTGGGCATGGGCCGAAAAGCTAATAAGCAAAAAGAAAAATAGTTTATGCATACAAGGAAACAAATTTAAAGTTTTCGCCATCAAATAATCCAAGATCGCTCAGTTTGAGTTGCGGTATAACCAATAAAGCCATAAACGACAAGGTCATAAAAGGGGCCTTGAGCAATGTGCCTTGTGCCTTAACTTGTTGGTCTACTGCCGAATACGTGTTGGCAATCCACTCAGCACTTCGGGTGCTCATCAAACCACCCACGGGCAAGGGCAAGCAACTTACGTGTTCTTGGTTAACGGCGCATACACCTCCTTCGGCTTGCATTAATACATTCACGGCATGGGCCATTTCGTTGTCGTTGACACCCACCACCACAATATTATGACTATCGTGCGCTACGGTACTGGCAAAGGCACCTTCTTTTAATTGAATGTTTTTTATAAAGCCAATAGCGGGCGGAGCCAATTGATACCGATTCACCACCGCTATTTTTAGAATGTCGTTGCTTGGGTCCGATACAATTTGTCCGTTTGCTATACGTGGTGTTGCAAGGTGGGTGCGGGTAATGAGTTGTCCTTCGAGGGCTTCTATAACCCGAATGGATGTTTGTGCTTCATGGGCGGGCACGGCGAATTCGCTCGCTAAAACATTGCGTGCTTGAAATTGATTGATAGGGGTTTCGTTTACCGAGGCAATGTGCACCATACCATCGTAAACAGTTTCGCCGTTGATAACTGTTTTTAGTAGTTTCCAGTCTACCAAGTTTTCCATCACAATAAAATCGGCGGGGTCGCCCACACGCAATAATCCTACCGGTAAATTGTAGTGCCGAACAGGATTTACACAAGCGGCTTGTAAAATATCAAACACATCGTAGCCGGCTTCGAGAGCCCGTTGAACGTGGTGGTTGATATGATGCAACATAAGTTCGTCGGGGTGTTTATCGTCGCAACAAAACATGATGTGATCGGGGTATTCAGCCAATAAGGGAATTAAGGCATTAAAGTTTTTGGCGGCACTGCCTTCCCGAATAAGGATGTGCATACCGGCTTGAAGTTTTTCTTTGGCTTCTTCGTAGGTAAAACATTCGTGATCTGTACTAATGCCGGCCGATACATATTGGCGCATGGTATCGCCACGCAAACCCGGTGCATGTCCATCAACGGGTTTTTGATATTTTTTAGCTAGGGCGATTTTGGCCATTACGTCGGCATCTTGATGCAACACACCGGGGTAGTTCATCATTTCGCTTAAATACAAGATGTCGTTCGATTGCAGCAGGGTTTCTATGGCGGCTACATCAAGGGTGGCGCCAGCGGTTTCGAAGGCTGTAGCGGGCACGCAAGAGGGCGCTCCGAAATGAAATTTAAAGGGAACTTTCTTTGCGTTACGAATCATATACCAAACGCCTTCAATGCCACAAACATTCGCAATTTCGTGCGGATCGCTTACTGTGGCTACGGTGCCATGTTGAACGGCAAGTCGCGCAAATTCCGAGGGCAACATCATGGCACTTTCTATATGCACATGGGCATCAATAAACCCCGGCATTACATAAGGCCAAGGCTCGTCGGTATCTACTCGTCGAATTTGTTTTATTTTCCCGGAGGCAACTATAATTTCCGCGCAATAGATATCGCGTTGATGTACATCCACCAATCGATAATGGTAAACCGTTTCCATACCGTGAAGGTACGTTGTTGCTACTTAAAATTTATAGCCTAAGCCACAACTGAGTTGAAATACAGTGCTTACTCTACGAGGGTCGTCCCAGGGGTTACGCAAGGTGGGGTATTTATCGAAATAGGTTAAGCCCCATCCATAATCCAAACCTAATTGCCAACGTGAACCAATTATGAAATCGGCACCGGCACTCATTATAAATCCTATTTTGTACCGCAAGGCATCGTTGTATTGTGTTACTTGAATACCATCAATCCAACGGTAGGTAGGCCATTCGCCATACCCCAAGGCTGTGTATAATTGCGGCGTGGTGTAAAAACGTACATTCTTTTTATTGCGTAAAAAAATTTTTAAGCCCGGCGAAAAATAGGTCATGCCATTAATCATTGAACGGGTAAGTGGTAAACTAATACTTATTTCATTGTCTTTTAAACTCCGTTCGTAACGAAGTCCAACAGCCGCATCCACTTCGTCGCGCACATTCCCAATAATTTGAATGGGAATAAAATGAATGGATTGATAGCGGGAATAATAGGCAGGACGTGCGGTGCCAAGCGATTGGGCATCGATGTTATTAATGCCTACTAATAAAGTAAATAGAAATAATAGACGGAAGCGCATGTTGTATTGTTTTAAAGGGGTTTTAACCATTTGTGGCATTGTTTCAAAAAAGCGTGCATGTCTTTAGGTAAATCTGCCTCAGCACGAATTGTTTGACCCTGTTCGTCGGTGAACGACAAAGCGGCGGCATGCAAGGCCAAACGTTGTAGCATGGGGCGTTCTTCTTCTTCCCATTTGGCTAGTTTATAATTTCGCTTTAGCGTTGAAATGTAAACAGGTTCGCCATTGCCATATAAATCGTCGCAAACAATAGGGCAACCTATATGGTTCGAATGAACGCGTATTTGATGGGTTCGGCCGGTATGAAGGGTGTAACGCATATGGGTGAACATGCCATAAGACGTAACAATGTCGTAGGTTGTTTGGGCGGGTTTTCCTAGTTTGGCATGTACCAACATTTTGCCTTTGATGGTAGGATGCTCCATCATGGGCGCATCAATATACCCATGTGTTTCGGGCGGTGTGCCATGCACAATGGCTTCGTATATTTTAACTACTTGCCGTTTTTCAAATTGTATGGATGCATGGCGATGGGCCTCGGCATTTTTGGCAAAACACAAACATCCGCTTGTGTCTCGATCGATGCGATGTACCACCCAAATAGACTCGTAAACTTTTTTTAGTTGGCCCAAGGCCGAAGGCCATTCCGGATGAAAGCGATCGGGAATACTTAATAGCCCGGGGCCTTTATTGACAATTACATAATCGTCGTTCTCAAAAATAATTGGCAGCTGCTTCATAGCTATTAATAATGTTTCAAGAAAATAATTTCTTTCGGCAATAAAGGCCGCCATTTGCCACGGGGTAAATTCTTTTTGGTTAGTCCTGCATACACTACGCGGTCGAGGTGTTTTACTTGATACCCTAAATGTTCGAATATCCTACGAACAATTCGGTTCCGCCCAATATGCAATTCAATGCCTACTTCGCTTTTATCGTCGGGCGAGGTATAGGCCAATTCGTCAATTTCCGCTTTGCCATCTTCTAATACAACACCTTCCACAATGCGTTCGTAATCTTTTTTACTTAATGGCTTATCGAGTTTTACCTGATAAATTTTGCGGATCTTATGTTTAGGATGGGCCAATTTCTGCGCTAAATCGCCATCGTTGGTGAGTAACAACAACCCCGTGGTGTTGCGGTCTAATCGCCCAACAGGGTAAATGCGCTTATCTTCTAAGCCTTTAAATAAATCCAACACGGTTTTACGACCTTCCGGATCGGAGGTGGTAGTGATATAATCTTTCGGTTTGTTTAATAAAAAATAAACTAAATCAGATTGCGGTTTAATACGCGTTTTGTCTAAATCTACAAGGTCTTTGGCACCAACACGGGTAGCTGGTTCCAATACCACCTGACCATTTATTTGTACACGTCCTTTTCGAATATAGTCCACCGCTTCGCGACGCGAACAAATACCACAATGGGCAACGTACTTATTCAAGGGCATGGCTTGCTCTCCTTCTGTCAACGTCTCTTTGCCTTTTTTATCTACGGCAACCACTTTCGGGTCTTTCGCGCGGTCACTTTTTTTCTTCTCAATAAACGCCGCTTTCTCTTCGGCCATTTTACGGTCGCTCTTCGATTGCTGGCGTTGTTTTTGACGTTGCTTTTCTCCTTCGGCTTTCTGAGCTAAGGCAGCGGGATTAAATTGTTTTTTCTTAATCATAAAACAGGTGGTGTGGGGTTATCTACATTAGCTAATTGTCCGCATGCGGCATCAATATCTTTACCGCGACTGCGTCGTAAGCGGGCATTCACGCGGTGTTTAGCCAGGTAATCCATAAAGCGTTGAACATTTTCTTCGCTTGGCTTACGGTACTCGGCCATGCCAATAGGATTGTATTCAATTATATTCACTTTGGCCGGCACTTTGCGGCAAATTTTAATCAAATGGTCGGCATCTTGTTCACTGTCGTTGAACTGGTCGAATAAAATATATTCGAACGTGATGGGATTTTTTGTTTTGGTGTAAAAATAAGTCAAAGCCTCCGTCAATACTTTCAAATTATTGCTCTCGTTAATCGGCATAATTTCGTTGCGTTGAAAATCGGTGGCGGCATGCAGCGATAAAGCCAAATTAAACCGCACTTGATCGTCGGCCAATTGACGAATCATTTTCGAAATACCGGCGGTAGACACCGTAATGCGCGTTGGCGACATACCCAAGGCTTCAGGCGATGTAATTACCTCGATGGCTTTCATCATCGATTTGTAATTCAGCAAGGGCTCGCCCATGCCCATAAAAACAATATTGCTCAAGCGTTTGCCAAAATGCTTTTCAGCTTGTTGGTTCAACAACACCACTTGGTCTACAATTTCATCAAAATCTAAATTGCGCTTACGATCTAAATAGCCCGTTGCACAAAATTTACAACTTAAACTACAGCCTACTTGCGACGATACACAAGCGGTCATTCGTGTTTCGGTGGGTATTAATACGCCTTCCACAAAATGCCCGTCGTGGGTTATGAAACGGTTTTTAATGGTGCCATCGTCGCTGTATTGGGCATGATGCACTTGCAGGGCATTTAAACTGTATTCAGTACTGAGATGTTCGCGAAACGATTTCGATAAGTTACTCATGGCATCAATCGATGCCGCGCCTTTTAACCAAAGCCATTCTTCAATTTGCTTGGCCCGAAATGGTTTTTCGTTGAGCGATTGTACTAATTCGCGCAAGGCATCGGAGCTGAGGTGTCGCAGATTTTTCATCTGGGTAAATTTCTATAAGGTGAATTTGTTGCCTAAACAACAGGCAAAGTTACTTTGTTTTTGCCACACGGCCACCAAGGCTTTTGCTTTTAGCCTTGTTCGTTGCTTTTGTATAAAAGGCACACCACGCTTGTAATCCGCAAGTTTCGCACTTGGGTTGGCGGGCTATGCACGTATAACGCCCATGTAAAATCAACCAGTGATGTGCAATGTGTACTTTGTTTTTCGGAATATGTTTAATGAGTTGTTGCTCGGTTTGCAAAGGTGTTTTTGCACCGCGCGTTAAACCCAATCGAGCCGAAACGCGAAACACATGCGTATCCACGGCCATATTGGGTTGCTGATCAATCACCGATGTAATCACATTGGCCGTTTTTCGTCCAACACCGGGCAGGGTTACCAACTCGGCCACCGTCATGGGGATGTTGCCACTATAAGCATCCCTTACCCGCTGGGCCATGCCCACCAAATGTTTGGCTTTATTGTTGGGGTAACTAATGCTTCGTATGAACGGAAACACCGTTTCAGGTGTAGATACCGCCAAGGTGTCAATATCTGGGAAAGCCTCAAACAAAGCCGGTGTAGTTAAATTCACCCGCTTGTCGGTGCATTGGGCCGATAAAATTACAGCTACCAACAATTGATACGGATTGTCGTATAAAAGTTCCGTTTCGGCTTCGGGAATGTGGCTTTCGAAATACCCTAAAATGGCTTCGTAGCGGGCGTTCAACGTCATGCGATAAAGTTAAGACGCCCAAATCATTTATGCTCAATTCATTTTCCTATCCTATAATTGTTTTATAGTGTAAATTCAACCCTTATTTTTACGTGTTAAACTAATTTTTTTTATGTCATCCAACATTCGTTTGTTCGATTTGCTCGATCAATATCGCCAACAGTTTCCCGATAAAAAAATGCTGTACAATAAAGTGAATGGCGAATGGCTTGGTTTAAGCGCCAACGAAATTCATGCTCAATCGCAACAGCTAGCTGCCGCGTTAATTCGTTTGGGTATAACACCCGGACAATGGACACCCGAAACGCAAGAAAAAGTAGGTATCCTAGCCGATAATTGTACCGAATGGATGGTGGTTGATTTTGCCGTGCAACAAACGGGTGGGGTATTGGTGCCTATTTATCCATCCATCAGCAATGCCGACCTTGCCTATATCCTCAACGAATCGTCGGTGCGTATTTTATTCATTGCCAACAAAGCCTTGTATAAAAAAGTAAACGCCATACGCAACGATGTGCCGAGTTTAGAACATGTGTTTTGTTTTCAGGAGGTGCCGGAAGCGCCACTTTGGACAAGCCTATTACAACCAATAAGCCAAGAAGAACAACAATACATCGAATCGCTTCGCGCGCAAATCACCTCCGAAACCTTATTTACCATTATTTACACATCCGGTACCACGGGCAATCCGAAAGGGGTTATGCTCAACCACCGCAATGTGGGTAGCAATGCTACATCGAGTGTGGTACTGTTTAACTTCTGCGAAAGCAACGAAAAAGTACTCAGCTTCCTTCCACTCAACCATATTTTCGAACGTACTGTAATGTATATCTACATTGCCAAAGGCGTAACCGTTTATTTCGCCGAAGGCATGGAAACCATTGGTCCGAATTTACGCGAAGTGCAACCCGCCGTATTTACTACCGTGCCCCGCTTGCTCGAAAAAGTGTATGAACGCATCGAAGCCAAAGGGCAGGAGCTAACCGGCATCAAACGCAAACTGTTTTTCTGGGCGCTCAACCTCGCCGAAAAATTCGAAATCAACAACCAAACGCTGGCGTATAAAATTCAATGGAAAATTGCCGATAAACTCATTTACTCTAAATGGCGCGAAGCGGTGGGTGGTAACGTACGCGCCATCATCACAGGCTCAGCAGCGTGTCAGGTGCGTTTAGCCCGCATTTTCACCGCCGCGCAAATTGTTATTATGGAAGGCTACGGCCTCACCGAAACATCGCCGGTGGTAACCGTTAATACCTATCAAAAAGAAGGCCGCGCCTTTGGTACCGTGGGCGATACCATCGATGGTGTGGAAGTAAAAATTGCAGAAGACGGCGAAATTTTATGCAAGGGTCCCAATATCATGATGGGGTATTACAAACACCTCGATCAAACCAATGAAGTTATCAAAGACGGCTGGTTCCATACCGGCGATATCGGCATCATCACCGAACAGGGCTTCCTCAAAATCACCGACCGTAAAAAAGAAATCTTCAAACTCTCGGCGGGAAAATACATTGCCCCGCTACCCATCGAAAATAAAATGAAGGAATCGGCTTTTATTGAACAAATTATGGTGGTAGGGAGCAACCAAAAATTTGCAGGCGCCCTCATTGTGCCGGCCAAAGAAAAAATTATCGAATACTTTGCAAAGCAAGAAAATAAAACCATCGACCCGCAAACCCTCACCGACGATAAGGATGTTCTCAAATTAATTCGCAAAGAGCTCGATAAATACAATAGCTATTTTGCCGCGCACGAACACGTAAAAAAATTCCAACTCATAACCAACGAGTGGACCATCGACGGTGGCGAATTAACCCCCACCTTGAAAATTAAACGAAAAAAAATTATGGAAAAATATGGCCATTTAGTGGACCGTATTTACGCCTAATGCACGCCCTCATCCGAAATCCATTACCTTTGCTCCGTTTTTAAGTAGGTCCCATAGTTTAATGGATAAAACGGAAGTTTCCTAAACTTTTGATCCAAGTTCGATTCTTGGTGGGACCACAAATACAGTGCGAGTGCGAGTGAACAGTAACTGCTTACCGTTCCCTGTTTCTGCTCCCTGTTTGTGTTCCCTGTCTTTGGGCTGTCATCAGATTCTCTTTCCTCAGCACCCTTCCCCGCTGTCTTTCCATAGCCCTCGGAGTAACTGCTCCTTGTTCCCTGTTTCTGCTCCCTGTAACTCCTCGGGGCTATTCCCTTCCATCGGGGCCAGGTCAACAACCGATTCTTTCTTCAGCGCCAACCATAATTTGTGTCGTCACAAACCATCGCACTCTCCCATGGTTTGTGTCTTCACAAACCATCGCAACATTTAAATTCTCCCATGGTTTGTGTCTTCACAAACCATCGCACCATTTAAATTCTCCCATGGTTTGTGTCTTCACAAACCATCGCCCCATTTAAATTATTGAAGCTACATTTGTTCTGTGCACCCAGCCATCACCCCCCAAAAAATACACACATCCTCCTCTTTCTTGAACCTACCAATATGCTTAGCGATTTATATAAGCTCGACCTCAACGAAGAAGATTACTTATACATAAAGCCATCCCAAATTCCCAAT
This sequence comes from Chitinophagaceae bacterium, assembly GCA_044349815.1. Classification (GTDB taxonomy): domain Bacteria; phylum Bacteroidota; class Bacteroidia; order Chitinophagales; family Chitinophagaceae; genus OLB11. The sequence continues at coordinate 9,358 of JBIKQE010000015.1, forward strand.
GCCGGATTCGGTTTGTATACAGCCATCAAATTATTAAAAGGCGACATTATTGCGGTGTTTAATGGCGAAGTTTTAGATGCCCTTGAATTCAAAAAAAGATATGCATTGCAAGAAGACGATTATTTTATGAACTTGCCCAATGGCCATACACTCGATTGTAGGCACACCGCAGGGTATGCCAAAATGGCCAACGATTGTATGAATTCCCAATTCAAACAAAATGCTATCATAACCATCAATAATAATCAAGTAGTATTGGTGGCCAATAAAACTATCAACATGCACAACGAAATTTTTACTTCGTATGGAAAAAAGTATTGGGAAGCCAAAGTAAGCTAATTTCTAAATCAGCCAACACCACCGCATTTCCTCTTTTATAATCTCTCATTTCAGCCTACTTTTGCTCCTTAATTGAATAAACCAGCAACACGCTATGTCATTGTCTGAACAAGAAATTATTCGTAGAGAAAAACTCGACGCTATTCGCCTAGCCGGTGTGGATCCGTATCCCGCCCCATTATATCCCGTTTCGCATGGTAGCCACGATGTGAAGGAAGCCTATAACCAAAACAAAGAAGCTAAACTCGATGTTTGTTTGGCTGGCCGCATCATGTCTATCAACGATAAAGGCAAAGTTATCTTCTTCAAGATTCAAGACAGTCAAGGACTGATGCAACTATATTGCAAGCGCGATGAAATTTGTCCTAACGACGATAAAACCTTTTTCGACGAAGTTGTTAAACGCTTCGACCTCGGCGACATCATTGGCGCCAAAGGGTATATGTTCACCACCAAAACCGGTGAAGATTCCTTGCATACGGCCGAGTTGACCTTGCTGTCGAAATCGGTAAAACCATTGCCCGTTGTAAAGCGCGATGAAGAAGGCAATGTATTCGACGAAGTAACCGACCCAGAATTCCGTTACCGTCAACGCTATGCCGATTTAATTATCAATCCGAATGTACGCGACACGTTTGTAAAACGTAGCGCCATGGTGAATACCATCCGCGAGTTTTTATTGAAACACGGCGCCTTGGAAGTAGATACACCGGTGTTGCAACCCATTCCGGGTGGAGCGGCGGCCCGTCCGTTCACCACCCATCACAATGCGCTCGATATGCCCTTGTACTTGCGTATTGCCAACGAATTATATTTAAAACGTTTAATTGTAGGCGGTTTCGATTTTGTGTTTGAATTCAGTCGCAACTTCCGCAACGAAGGCATGGATCGTACACATAACCCCGAGTTTACGATTCTTGAATTTTATGTGGCGTACAAAGACTATCATTGGATGATGGACTTCACCGAGCAAATGCTTGAAACCACGGCGTATGCAACGAATGGTAAAACAGCCTTGCCCATGGGCAACAACACCATCGAGTTCAAAGCCCCATACCGCCGTATTTCCATTTACAATGCCATCAAGGAATATACAGGGGTCGATATTTCGAACATGAATGAAGATGAAATTCGTGCGGTGTGTTTAAACCATAATATCCAAGTAGATAAGTCGATGGGGCGTGGCAAACTCATCGACGAATTGTTTGGCGAAACGTGCGAAGGACATTTTATTCAGCCCACCTTCATTACCGACTATCCGGTGGATATGAGTCCGCTCACCAAGAAACACCGCACCGAGCCCGGACTCGTAGAGCGTTTTGAATTGATTGTAAACGGCAAGGAGATTGCCAATGCGTATACCGAGTTAAACGACCCAATCGACCAACGCGAGCGCTTTGAAGAACAAGTAAAATTAATGGAGCGTGGCGACGATGAAGCCATGTTCATTGACCACGATTTTTTACGTGCCTTGGAATATGGCATGCCGCCTACGGCCGGCATTGGTATTGGTATCGATCGCTTAGCGATGTTGATGACGAACCACGCCAGTATTCAGGATGTGTTGTTGTTCCCGCAAATGCGGCCTGAGAAGACAGAGAAGAAGGATAAAGAATAGGGATGGCTTGCGCTGAAGAAAGATTCAACCGATGATGCGCCTTTGGCGCCTAGCCCGGACTGTAGCAGAAAGCCCGCACCCGCAGGGGAGGACTTGACGCGAAAGGCCGGACGGTAGATGAATAGCGAGAGAAAGATGCCGCTTCAAAAAAGTATCAAACAAAAAAAATCCGTCTTGAAACCAAGACGGATTTTTTGTTGTGTTTTTTTGTACTTATACGCGGAAGTGAGCGAAGGCTTTGTTGGCTTCGGCCATACGGTGCGTATCGTCTTTCTTTTTAACGGCGTTACCTTCACCTTTCGATGCGGCAACAATCTCGTTCGCTAATTTGTCGGCCATGGTGCGTCCGTTGCGCTCGCGCGAATAACGAATCAACCATTTGATGCTCAACGAAATTTTGCGGTCCGGACGAATTTCAGTTGGAATTTGGAAGGTAGCACCACCAATACGGCGGCTTTTTACTTCCACGCCAGGGGCTACATTGGCCATGGCGCGCTTCCACACGTCGTAACCGGGTTCTGTAGTCGATTTTTCAACTTTATCGAGGGCATCGTAGAAAATACGTAATGCGGTCGATTTTTTTCCACCCATCATCATGCAATTCACGAAACGGGTAACCAAGGAATCTCCGAATTTAGGATCCGGCGCCTGAGGGATTTTTTTAGCTTGCTGCTTTCTCATTGTTTATAGTTTTTGGCGTTTCGGTAGATTGTCTTCAAGTGTGAGTCACTTTACTCTACCCAAACACCGGTTTAAAATTATTTTTTCGCTTTTTCACGCTTCGTTCCGTATTTCGAACGACTTTGCTTACGGTCTTTAACACCGGCGGTATCGAGGCTACCACGAACGATGTGGTAACGTACCCCTGGTAAATCCTTCACACGACCACCGCGAATCAACACGATAGAGTGTTCTTGAAGGTTATGACCTTCACCCGGAATATAGGCAATCACCTCGATTTTATTCGTTAAACGAACCTTGGCTACTTTACGTAAAGCCGAGTTTGGTTTTTTAGGTGTGGTGGTGTATACACGGGTGCAAACACCGCGACGCTGCGGGCATGCATCGAGGGCACGCGATTTAGATTTAGCACGGATGATGGTGCGACCTTTTCTTACAAGCTGTTGAATAGTGGGCATGACTGTCCTTTAAATTTTGGACGGCAAAGGTAATGAGTTTTTATCAAAAAAAAGGAATTTTTCCAAAAAAATACGGGGTTTGGCGTGTTTTAAATTCAATCAGGTGGTTTTTAGGTGCGTACACTCGGGGTGTACCTGTGCCGGAAATTTGTGGTATGAATACAAAAAAGCCCCATTTTCGAGCATTCTTAAGTCCATTTGAAGAATCGTTATTAGACGATTTGCAAGCCTACTGGCTCCATGCCCGTTCCTTTTTAAGTCTGGAAATTAGCGACTATAACAGCGAACAAGGCCAACGTTTAATGACCGAGGAGCATGACATTCTAAAAAAATTAGGTCTGCCAACAAGGTCCTTTAAATTCGCGGATCCCATACAACGTTTGGGTTTCGAGCATGCGTTTTATCCCGAAATTGCCCAACGATGCTTGCAAACCTTGCTTCGGATGGCCGAATCGTATTTGTTGAGTACGCCCAAAACACCCAAAGCCTTGTTGCAAGAGGCCCTTCGAGAGCGTACGCCGTATACGGAACTGTTCGCTGAAATAAATTGTTGGTCTACCACCTATGCGGTGTATTTATATTACGAACATTTTTTGAATGGCCAAATTGGGGTCGATCAATTTTGGGGTTATTTGCAACACCTGCAAACGTATCGTTTACCCAATGGCTACGAAATTCCATACAACGTGGAGGGTTTAAAGAATAAGCGTTTGTTGAATGCCCTTCAAAACGAAAATTTATGGTTTATAAAGGAGTATATTCAATTTTTGCGATACGATGAAACGCCTTCGCCTTGGGAAGCAGAAAAGAAACCGGTGGTGATGGGGCTGCATTGCGGGGAGGAAAATTCGTTGGTTATTCAAACATTTTACATCACGCGTGTAGAAAGCAAATTTGCCTATAATAATTTGCGCGTAATTGGCATCGTTTCCATCCATGGGCAGTACCACCAAATTGATGTTTGGTGCAGTAACGCCCAGTTTGAGGCCCTGATGCAAGGTAGTTGCTATAAACAGCTCAGCGCGCGTATTGTAGACAATTTACAAATGGCCAAAGATCGTAACGATTCGGCTACCGCTATTGATGTATCCGACATCATGTTGCGGAGCTTAGAAATCAACGGCTGCTTTTTGGAGATTGAAAAAAATGTGGATGAAAAGGGGAGTGCAGCCAAGCAAAAACCTATTCGCAGTTTTAATTTAATTGATGTTGAATTGCGTTCGCCATCGTCGTTTATGCTCGATGAATAAGCGAGTGAATTAAACGCAGAAAAAATGATAAATTGTATCGGAAATATTACTTATAAATCCGGCCAATTGTTGTGGGTTATACCCTTTGGTCATTACAATCAACATGTACGGTTTGTTGTTGCAATAAATTATTCCCGATTCGTGGAGTTCCCGCTTTTGGTCTTTGAATGTTTCACCAAATTTCCGCGCAACCAATACATCGGCAGGCAACTTGCTAACAATACCATCCCGAAAAGAACTTTCCGATAACAAGGTTAATGCTAAATCGGAATTGCTTGGGTTTAAATACGTGGCGTTAAATAATACCCGCATAAACACCGAATAGTCGCGTACCGTCATCGAGAAATTGGTATCGGTAACATTCGGTTGAGGTAATCCTAATTCGCTAAAAACATTTTTGAATTTGGGAATATCGCAATACATGTTCAATAAAGTAGTTGCCCGATTGTCGGAATAGGCCGCCATGTATTTTAATAATTCACGTATGGTATATGGTTTGTCGAATTCAATTTGCTGGCCCTTAAATGTTTGTGATGGCATTCGGCCATCTCCAGTTAAGCTGAGCGTTTTGTTGAGTATAGCCGGATTGGTTTCCGATTCGTGCAAATAATACATCAACATCGGTACTTTAATTAAACTGCCCGGATGGTAACGCATCTCGTTATTAATCGAAATGAATTCACCCGTTTCTAAGTCGCGCAAATATACCGATGCTTCGAACAGGTTGCCACTGGTCTTGCTTTGTTGAATAATTGTATTCAGTTGTTCTTTGATTGGGTACAACGATTCCGATTCGTTGTTGAGATCAAAGGCAATGAGCGGTCGTGTAAATTTATAATGTGTATTTCGAAGCGTGTTGAGTTTGCTGTTACTGCTTACTTCATGTTCTGCACCTCCAATTTTCGATTCGAATTGGTTGCGAACAATAAAAAAGATAGCAGCACTCAGTCCCAACAACAATACCACAACATGGAATAAAGAAAGCTGTTTAGAAAAGAAAAATCGGATTGGCATGGAGGAACTTATATGTAAAAGTATACCGAAATGTTGGCAGTAGTTTTTATATTACGATTAAGAAAATAAAAGTATCGATGAATTTAAATTAGCCGATACTTTCATCAACTCAATAAGTTTTTTTACTTAATAAGCAATTCAGCAAAAAAATATTTTTTTTGAGTTGAGCGTTTTTGCGAAATAAAAAAAGCGCTTCGTGGTTGAAGCGCTTTCTGTTAAAAATCAAATCTTATTTATTTTGAACGCGACCACCACCGGCGAAGTACTTCTGCCAATAGTCGCTTTGTAAGCTGGCAATTGATACTCCTTTACTCGATGCGGAATGCACAAAAAAGTTGTTTTTCAAATAAACACCTACGTGTGTTATACGCGATGAGTTGATTTTAAAGAAAACCAAATCGCCTTCGCGCAAGTCGCTCATGTTTTTGATAATTTCAGTGCTCGATTCAAATTGCATACCGGCCGTTCGCAATAAAGGTTGGTTGAACACGTATTGATACAAATGTTGAACAAAGGCACTACAATCTACGCCGCTTTTCGAGGTGCCGCCCATTCTGTAACGAGTGCCATACCATTCTTCAATGAATTTGTACAACATCACATTCGAAATTTGACCGGGCATTACGTTCAAAATGGTTGCGTATTTGTCTTTTACCCAACCAAACATGGTTTCCAAAGGCCCACACTCTTCTTCAACTACAGCGGGTTTTGGTGTTTCCTTTCGAACTAAACGTTTTTGAATATCGTCGGTTACTTCTGCTTTGGGTATAATGATAGTGCTAACCTTGGTCGTTTTATCAACTTCACTAGGCTTGGAATTGCTATTGAATTGACTATACAAAGAAGGAGCCGGCTCTTTAGGGGCCATCAGCAGGGTTCGGGTACTCAACTCGCCCTGTGCCAATACAGCTTGCCCAAGCAAGGTGAGTAGCACCAAAAATCCAATATGTTTGAATATCGCCATAGGGGACGGTGTTTTAAATAGTTTTGCAAAGATACAAAAGCCAAGCGCAACTAGGTAGTGCGAACTGTTTCATTCGTGTTAAATTTAATATATACCCTATTTTTCTTGTTTTTAACCCCGAAAAATGCTTTTTAAAGCCAAAAAACTCACTTTTAAGGGTGTTTTTGTTAGGCAGCAAGGTGTTTATAACTTTTAAACTTGTTGCTCTTGTTCGCATGTAACTTCGACATCCGTTTTTTACTATGCAATTCTCTCATTTACATAACCATACCCAATATTCCTTGCTCGATGGCGCGTCGAGCATCAAGAAACTATTTAAAAAAGCGGTTGCCGACAAAATGCCCGCCATGGCCATTACCGACCACGGTAACATGTTTGGCGTGTTCGACTTTGTAAAAGAAGCCAAAAAATACAAAGACGAAAACGGAAACTTGCTGGTAAAACCCATTGTAGGTTGCGAGTTTTATGTGGTTGAAGACCGCACCAAACAACAATTCACCAAAGAACAACGCGATGTTCGATACCACCAACTGATGTTGGCTAAAAATAGTACTGGCTATAAGAACCTCATCAAACTCTGTTCTTTGGGCTATACCGAAGGGCTATACAGCAAATACCCCCGCATCGACAAATCGCTGATTTTACAATACCATGAAGGCCTCATTGCAACTACCTGTTGCTTGGGTGCTTCCGTACCCCGTACCATCCTCCGCGAAGGCTTCGATGCCGGCGAAAAAGAATTTAAATGGTGGCTCGATATTTTTGGCGAAGATTATTATGTGGAACTACAACGCCACGATATTCCCGATCAAATTAAGGTCAACGAAGACCTCGTGCGACTCGCGCGTAAATACCATGTGAAAATTATTGCCAGTAACGATTCGCATTATGTAGAAGAAGAAGATAGCAACGCGCACGATATTCTGTTGTGTGTAAACACCGGCGAAAAGCAAAGCACACCTAAAATGAAGGAGTTTGCCGACGATGATGCCAATAATAAAAATAGCCGCTTCGCTTTCTACAACAACCAATTCTTTTTTAAGTCGACCCAGCAAATGAGCGACTTGTTTGCCGATTTGCCCGAGGCGATCGACAATACCAACGAAATTGTTGGAAAGGTTGATATTGTGAATGTCGCCAACGATTTACTGCTTCCAAACTTCCCATTACCGGCTCCATTCAAGCATCAAATCGATTACCTCGAATTCTTGACTTTCGAAGGCGCCAAAGCAAAATACACCATTATCAGTCCCGAACTCGACGAGCGACTTCGCTTTGAATTAGGGGTGATTCGTAAAATGGATTTTGCCGGCTACTTTTTGATTGTATCCGACATCATCATGTCGTCGAAAAAAATGGGCGTGGTGGTTGGCCCCGGTCGTGGTTCAGCGGCTGGGTCTGTAGTAGCTTATTGCATCGGCATCACCAACATCGACCCGATGAAGTACAACCTGCTTTTCGAACGTTTTCTGAATCCGGAACGACGTTCGATGCCGGATATCGATACCGACTTCGACGATATTGGTCGGGGTAAAGTGGTTGATTATATTGTAAACCAATACGGGCGCAACCAAGTAGCCCATATTATCACCTATGGTACAATGGCGGCCAAAAGCAGTATCAAAGATGTTGCCCGCGTGATGGATTTGCCGCTCGAAGAAAGCAATATGTTGGCGAAACTCGTTCCCGACAGACCGGGCACCTCCCTCAACGATGTATTGCATGTTCCCATCGATGAACTCAAAAAACGCGATGGTGTTCCGCCCGAAGATGTACAAAACATCATCAAGTTACAAGAACATTACAATGGCTCCGATTTGCGCAGTGTGGTACTCCACGAAGCCGAAAAATTAGAAGGTACCGTGCGCAATACCGGTATCCATGCCGCCGGTATCATTATTGGTCCAAAAGACCTGATGGAAATTATGCCGTTGTGCAAACAGAAAGATGTAGACCTTTATGTGACGCAGTTTTCAGGTAATGTGGTGGAAGAAGCCGGCGCCATTAAAATCGACGTACTCGGTTTAAGTAACTTAAGCATCATTCGCGATGCCTTGATTTTGATTAAACAAAACCATGGGCTCGATTTAAATATCGATACCATTACACTCGACGATCAAAAAACCTTCGAACTCTATCAACGCGGCGATACCGAAGGCACCTTCCAATTCGCATCGGCCGGTATGAAAAAATACCTCAAAGAACTTCAACCAACTTGTATTGAAGATCTTATTGCCATGAACGCCTTGTACCGTCCGGGCCCCATGGAATACATACCCGATTTTATTGATCGTAAACACGGCCGCAAAGCCATCGAATACGATTTGCCCGAAATGGAAGAACACTTGAAAGACACCTACGGTATTACCGTGTATCAAGAACAAGTAATGCTCCTTTCGCAAAAACTTGCCAACTTCTCGAAGGGCGATGCCGATATTTTGCGGAAGGCCATGGGTAAAAAACAAAAGGATGTGCTCGATAAAATGAAAGCACAATTCATGGACGGTTGTTCCGCCAACGGGCACGACCTCGCCAAATGCGAAAAAATCTGGACCGACTGGGAGGCCTTCGCCTCCTACGCTTTCAATAAATCGCACTCAACGTGTTATGCGTATTTGGCCTATCAAACGGCTTACTTAAAAGCGAATTTTACACCCGAATACATGGCGGCCTTGCTCAATGCCCAAGGCAATATGGAAGACATTGCCAAGTATATGGTGGAATGTAAACGCCTGGGTATTGAAGTGCTCGGCCCCGATATCAACGAATCGCGAAAAGGCTTCAGCGTAAACAACAGCGGGGTCGTGCGCTTCGGGATGGGCGCCATCAAAGGGGTGGGCGAAGCCGCTGTAGATGATGTGATTGCAGAACGCGAAGCCAATGGTCCTTATGCTAGCGTGTTCGATTTAGTAAAACGAGCCAACTCTAGAACCGTCAATAAACGCACCCTCGAAAATTTAGTGATGGCCGGTGCCCTCGATTCATTCACCGACCTACACCGTGCCCAGTATTTTGCCATCGCCACCGGCGAAAGCATGAGCGGTTTAGAAAAAATTGTTCGCTACGGACAAAGCGTTTCGCAAGAGCCCAGTCTCGGTAATACCTTATTTGGTGCCGCCGATATGCCCGAAATTGCGCCCCCTAAAATTGCCCCGGCCCCTGCTTGGACACTCACCGAACAACTCGAACGCGAAAAGGATGTTGTAGGCCTATACCTGAGCGCCCATCCATTAGATAATTTTCGCTTCGAAATGGAAAA
>JBIKQE010000164.1:0-5236 GCA_044349815.1 Chitinophagaceae bacterium
TTTTAGTAACTCCTAAACGGCAACAAGTAATGACCCTTGGTGCAGAATATCGCAACGATTCTGCCAGGCATTGGACGGGCGAAATGGCATTAAGCAATTCCGACCCAAATACGTTTTCGTTGCGCGACAATGCCGCCCATTTAGGTTTAGCCGCTCGTACAGACTGGACAGAACAAAAAGTACTTCATGCATCCAAAAAAATCGTGCTACAAGGCGGCTTGTATTACGAATTCGTTCAAGCCGCCTTTAAACCCTTGGAACGTTTTCGAACCGTGGAATTTTTTCGCGATTGGAATACACAGGCAACCGATGTTCCTCAAACCGAACATCTGGCGGGGGCGTTATTAAGGCTCGAAAAAAAACAAACATGGCAGCTTGAATACCGTTGGGATCAATATTCCCGACAACTTCAGTACCGTGGACAGCGGCATTCGGTGAGTGCTCAATATCAAAATAAATTCAACCGTCTTCAATTCCAACAAAGTTGGATGACGCAAACAGGTCTCAACGATAAAAGTAGCTTCTTCCGTCCCCAATTAAATGTAGAGCATACGTTTGCCGGTAAACAAGCGTACACCTTGGGGGGGCGATTTTTCTTAGACCATAATGCACGAAAAAATTTAAACGATACTTTGCTCTCAAGTGCCTTCTCGTTCGATAATAGTACCGTTTATTTTCAAAATCCAACGGAATCGGCAAGGCCGTTTAAACTAGAATATACCTTGCGGCGCGATAGGGCTGTTGAGAATAACGCCTTTAAACAAATTACACGCGGACAAACCATCTCCCTACAAACCGCTCAAACCGCATGGAAACACCACGAACTTCGGGCTACGGTTTCGTACCGAAATATGTTCGTAAACGATACGGTACTTTCGAAATTAAAACCTGAAGAAACCCTCTTAGGCCGTTTAGAATACAATGCCCAACTTGCCGGTGGGGCGTTAACCTTAACGGCTTTATACGAGCTGGGGGCAGGACAAGAAATAAAACGTGAATTCTCCTACGTGCAGGTTCCCGCAGGGCAAGGCCAATACGTTTGGCGCGATTATAATCAGGATGGTTTAAAACAACTGAATGAATTTGAATTAGCCATCTTCCCCGACGAAAAATTATATATCCGTGTCTTTAACCCCACCAATCAGTATGTGAAAGCTAAATATGCTATTTACAATCAATCGGTGGCGTTTAACCCACGATTATTGTTTAAACAAAATCCTACCGAGTTTTGGAAAAAGATGTTTGCTGCATTGTATTTACAATCGGCCTTGCAAATCAATAATCGTTATTTGGCACAAGATGGTTTGAAACAATACAATCCCTTCGAAACGGCCTTCGGAGATAGCTTGCTTATTCAATGCAGTAACTCGTTGGTTAACTCCTTATTCATTAATCGGAACAGCAATCAATGGGGCCTCGATATTATTCAACAACGCAACGCCGGTAAAGTACTTCTGAATTATGGTGTAGATAGCAGGCAACAAAGGGAATATCAATTTCGAGGGCGTTACAATATCAATAAAAAAGTAAGTGCTTTGTTGGCGCACAAACGGGGACAAAAATCGTTCACATCCAACTTCTTAGAAACGCGTTCTTATTTCATTCAATATCAAAGTTGGGAACCCGCCTTAACCGCCTTGTTTAAGAATAATCAATGGCGCTTGCAATCGTCGTATCGTTACGAAAATCGCGAAAATACCCTTTCTCCCTTAGCCGAAAAGGCATTGCAACATGTTGTGGTTAACGAGTTCAAATACAATTTTTTAAGTGCCGGTAGTATTAGCACAAAAGCTACATTCTCGCGTATTCAATATAATGGTCAAGCACAAACAAGTATTGGTTATATTATGTTGGATGGATTACTGCCCGGCAATAATTGGTTATGGTCGGTACAATTTGAACGCCGCCTGTCACGGAATGTTGAAATGAGTTTGGAATATGAAGGCCGACAATCGGCTAACAACCAATCGATTCATACCGGTAGGGCAACGGTTAGGGCTATTTTTTAACAACACCAACCAACTTACTCGATATTTTTCGAACCCAAGCACGAGGTACAAAGCGTAATAGAAATACCATCATTCGGTTCATGGCACCATAAATAGCTACAGGTTTTCCTTTCAATAAAGAGTCGTATCCTAACTGGGCTACTTCAGCGGCAGATGGCATGGGCATAAGGCGCGTTAATCGGGTGCCTTCCATATTGGCTGAAGCAAAAAATTGGGTGCTGGTAGGGCCCGGACAAAGGGCAGAAATAAGAACCCCATATTGTTTTACCTCTTCATAAAGCCCCTCCGAAAAATTAAGCACATACGATTTGGTGGCAAAATAAACCGACATGCCGGGGCCTGGTTGAAATGCGGCTGTAGACGCTATGTTTAAGATGCCCCCCGAGCGTTTGGCTATCATATTGGGCAAATACAAACGACACAATTGTGTTAGCGATGTAATATTTAATTGCATCATTTGTTGTATACGCGTCGGGTCGGTTTCATGAAAAAAACCATAATCGCCAAAGCCGGCGTTGTTTATCAAAATATCTACATGCAAACCGTCCGATTGCGTTTTTTCCCATATATCCAAAGCCGCATCCGTTTCGCTCAAATCTTGCACCATGGTATGTACAGTAACCCCATAACGCGAAACCAGTTCGTGTTTTAAAGTCTCCAATACATCGCCGCGACGAGCCACTAAAAATAAATCGCCTTTGGCACGGGCATGGCAATGGGCTAATTCTAAACCAATACCCGAAGTAGCCCCTGTAATTAATGCTAATGATGCCGCCATGTTAGTTATTTTTTTAACGCCAATTGTAATACATCCATCATGTTGGAAACATAATGAAACTGTAACCCTTTGATAAATGTAGGGTTAATTTCCAATACATCTTTTTCGTTTTGGGCACATAAAATAATTTCCTTCATACCGGCTCGCTTCGCAGCCAATATTTTTTCTTTGATGCCACCCACCGGTAAAACTTGACCACGCAAGGTAATTTCACCCGTCATTGCCAAATAGGGTTTTACGCGTTTGCCTGTAAAGGCACTAACTATCGATGTTAACATGGTTATACCGGCACTGGGCCCGTCTTTAGGCACTGCACCCTCCGGTACGTGAATATGCACGGCATGTTTTTCAAATGTGTCGGCTGCTAAACCCCATTCTTCGGCATGTGCTTGAATAAAACTAAAAGCGGTTGAAGCACTTTCTTTCATTACTTGTCCTAAATTGCCGGTCAAGGTTAAGCCACCTTTCCCCGCACTCAACAACGTTTCAATAAATAAAATCTCACCACCTACATAGGTCCAAGCTAAACCAACCGCTACACCGGGCGGATTCGTTTTGTTGTATAAATCGTTCGTGTATTTTGGTTTGCCTAAAATAGTTTCAATGGTTTCACCATCCACATCGAAGCTTTTTAAATGTTCCTCGGTGGCGGCTTGCATGGCTAAGTTGCGCATAATCGATGCAAACTGCCGTTCCAATTCACGCACACCACTTTCTCGTGTATACTCCTGAATTAATTTCACAATGGCCGGTACACCCATTTTAATGCTGTACTTTTTTAATCCATGAGCTTCCTTTTGTTTCGGAATCAAATGTTTCTTGGCAATTTCTGTCTTTTCTTCCACCGCATAGCCACTTAAATCTATAATCTCTAAACGGTCGCGCAGGGCTGGTTGAATATCTTGCAAACTGTTGGCCGTTGCAATAAATAATACTTTCGATAAATCGTATTCGAGTTCCAAATAGTTATCGTAAAACGAATTGTTTTGTTCAGGGTCTAGTATTTCCAACAAAGCACTGCTCGGATCACCCCTAAAATCGCGACCAATTTTGTCAATCTCATCTAAAATAAAAACCGGATTACTCGAATTTACTTTCCGAATCGATTGAATCACACGGCCGGGCATGGCGCCAATATACGTTTTACGATGCCCTCGCAATTCGCTTTCATCGTGAACACCCCCTAAACTAAAACGAACATATTTTCGTCCAATCGCATTGGCTATCGATTTACCCAACGATGTTTTACCAATACCGGGAGGGCCAATAAAACATAATATGGGCGACTTCATATCGCCTTTTAATTTCAATACCGCCAAGTATTCCAAAATACGGTCCTTGATTTTATCCATGCCATAATGGTCATTGTCTAAAACCTTCCGTGCTTTCTGAATATCGTAAACATCTTTTGTGTATTCGTTCCAAGGCAAATCAAGCATTAAATCGAGGTGATTGAACGTAATGGAGTAGTCGGGGGTAGACGGATGCATACGCTCCAAACGCTCAATGCCTTTGTTGAACATTTCTTTTGCCGCTTCAGGCCAGGTTTTATCCTCACCCCGTTTCTTCATATCGCGTATTTCACGATCGTTGGTATCGCCACCCAGTTCATCTTTGATGGCTTTCAATTGCTGATTTAAAAAATACTCGCGCTGCTGCTTGTCTAACTCGCCTTTGGTTTTATCGGTAATCTTATTCTTTAAATCAACATGCTGTAATTCAACATGCAATAAACGCAATAAATTTTCAGTACGTTGTTTAAAATCGTGCTCCTCCAACAAGGCTTGCTTGTCGGATGTTTCGCAATTTAAATTCGACGCTATAAAGTGATTCAAGAACGAAATGTTCTCGATATTTTTTAAAATAATACCGGCTTCTGGTGGTACGTTACTCGACTTCCGCATAATTTGCTCCGCCATATCGCGTACCGACGATACCAAGGCCTGAAACTCATCATCCATCACAGGCACTACATCGTCGTGATACTGCACTGTAGCTTTAAAGTAAGGCTCTTCTTGAACCCATCCCTTTACCGAAAAACGCATCAACCCCCGAATAAACAAGGTGATACTGTTATCAGGCATCCGAATCTGTTTAATTACTTGGGCAACGGTTCCCACTGCACTCAAATCGGAAGCGGCTGGGTTATCCACCTTCGGGTCTAATTGCGCTAAAACACCAATGTATTTACCTAACCCTTCCGCATCTTGTAAAGCCTTAATCGACTTATCGCGCGAAACCGTAATCGGTATAACCACGTTCGGAAATAATACCATGTTGCGCAACGGCAACACGATTAAATCGGTGGGTAATTTTTTTTTATCTTCGTCACTTAGCTCTTCTTCCGTTAACGGCACTATTGGCATAAGTTCCATATCATCTTCATTCGAAGCGAAAATTTGTCGGTTTATTCCCATTATTTTAATTCATTTTGTCAGTAAAGTAGGTT
>JBIKQE010000165.1:0-5215 GCA_044349815.1 Chitinophagaceae bacterium
GAAGTCGTTTTGTTACTGCACCACTCTCAACAAAAAGCAATACATCGGGGTCTGTAATATCTTGTAAGTTCCTTAAAATTCCTGTCTTAGGGTCAGTGTAGGTGAAGTCAGGGTCTATGTATTTGTAGGAATTAGACATATGCTTTTTGTTTGGCAAACGCCACAAGTTCTGTTAGTGTGATTTTGCCGGTCACATAGTCTCTTATGATTTCAATACCTTTTGGTGTAGGATTAAAACCTTCAAACATATTACTCCCCAAGGCATTTGCAGTACTTTCTAAGGTTTTCAAGTCCGAAAACTTAACTCCCATTATTGTCAGATTACTACGGTCTATTTCTATTGCGTTGAACATATTTTCAGTCTTAAAACTATCCAAATTTACAAAATATTTAGGTCAAATCGTTTGTTTCTATTGATTTAAAATGGCTTATAATGGTTTCACGGTTTGCGTCAGTAGGGGAATTCAAAGGTAGAAATTTTCAGCTTAGAACCAAACGTTCATGAATGCTGTTCGAGATGTTCGGCCCCAAGCCGGCATCTCGAACGAAGGATGTTATTTGTAATTTGATCGCTTGTTATTCATTCCGCTGAGTCCCCTTGCGGGAGACTCAGCGAGGAAATAATCAACCCGTTTCAGTCGGTAAATTCATTTTGGTTCCCTTTCTAATTTTCTAGTGCCATTACAGCGTAAAATTCATGTTCTTTTCCGGGTAGACACAAGACCACGCCCCTACAAGGTTACCTTATATTTAACAAGCATATAGAAACCACCCCTAAACTAACGCACCACCAATACACTGCCTTTTTGAATTTTGTGCTCGCCCGATGGCGTTCGATAGCGAATGTAATAGTGATACGTATCGCTTGACCAAGCGGTAGCATCCCAACGAAATTGTAAGTCTTGACTGTTGAAAACTTCATTGCCCCAACGGTTGTACACCGAAACACCTAAAAACCGGTTACCGGCGGCTTCAAAGGCCGCTCCATTAAGTATAAACCAAGCATCGTTCAGGCCATCAGCATTTGGACTAAACGCATTGGGAACCACGGCCTCTACCCCAAATACCAATGCCGGTGGCTTTAGGGTATCGCAAGGACTGCCCGGCAGCGCGCCTAAACGGTAGTTCGGCATGACCGGTGGATTGGTAGCCGACCCCCAGGCGGTATTAAAACGCTCGCAACGTGGACAAAACCCACAGGCCGCCCCTTTGGCATTGGGATTATCAATACGACTCATTTGTTTGCTTAAACCATGCCAATTCCCTACATAAAGTTTACCATTAGGTGCAGGGCAAATATTACTATAACATTGAAAGGCATCCCAGGTGGTATCCAGTTTAGCAACATGATACCAGGCACTGGCACTATCACTATCCCACAAATCGTATTGCTGTACATTGAACTTATTACCTACATACAAAAAACGACCATTGGGTGAAAAACACACCCCTACCGTTGTCATAAACTCCCAATCGGCCGTATCCTGTGGGGTATGCACACTGCGCTCAGGTACATGAATAATTTGCTGATTACTCAGTTGCCCGGTACAGCGATTAAAATCGAACAAATTCACGGTACCCCGATGACCAACTACCGATGCAAACTGGGTCCCCTCAGCATTGAACATACATTGCCCATCCGAATCCCAATCGTAACTTTTTGCTACTAAAGGAAACCATTGTTTCCCATAATCAATCACCTCGGCGTCTGCTGTAATCAGGTAGGTATAAAAACAATTCTGATAATGAAGCCGTTTCAACAACCACCAGTCTCTACCATTGGCATGCCGACAGGCCATCATATTGGTAAGCCCCATATAAGCATTATCCATAATGACATGCCGGCTGGTTACACGCCCCAAACCACCATTGGCATCCATATCAACAATACCATAAAGCAGCAAATCAAAAAAAGCACTATCATTATTCGTTGCCCGATACCAGGCTTCCATTTGTGCATCGGAGGTGGTGGCAATCAGTACCATGTACTTTTTGCCTTGCAGTGGTAAAATGATACTGGATTGACTGTAGCCTCCAAACCCATTATAACGTTTATAAAACCCTTCCGGTACCATTTTATCGCCCCCTTCCATAAACTTATTTTCTCGGGTAATAATATCGCCCCCATCGAAACTAAATTGCAATGCTCCCGAGGAATCGCAGATGTTGGAATGACCAACCCAACGGTACTGTATATTCCAACCACTCCATGTAGTATCTAAGAAATAATCTTTCTTAATACTATCTTTTTCAAAATACATCTTGATTACTTCAGAGGCGCCATGTATCCACATTTTATCATGTAGCGGCACTTGGGCATAGGTGCTACCTATACCCAAAATAAACAAGCTAACTAGCCATAATTTCAAACGCAACATAATCTATTCTATTATGAGTTTATTCATATATACCGAGGATGCATTTTCCCTATCGGTCGGTGTCCCCACCGACCGAGTCTGTGGAGCATTATTGTTGGTTTCTATGGGTAAATTATAAAGCATAGGGAAAAAAATCATACAATAAAAATACACAAAAATTACAACGAATACGAATTTGTGTTACAAAAAGTCATAATGGTGCGTCTCTACTTGGCTTCGTTTTTGATTTTACTTCGGTTATCGTTCAAATTAAAAAATTTACCTCAAGCAACAATATACCCCAGCACAGCGAGGAGGATTGGTAGAATGAGTTAGTTGGTGGTTTGTGCGGACACGGATAAGAATTATTGCTTGTTGGTGAAAAACACCAACAAGGGCTGTGCTCAATATGTTTCGTAGAATGAGTTAGTTGGTGGTTTGTGGGGACACAAACAACGGAACAGATTACCCTTCAGCAAATCAAGCGTGGTTATAGGGAAGCAAGCGTCATGGTGGCATACAAGGGTATATTCCGCATCCAATCTTGTTCTCTGTATCGACTCATCGATAAGCGTGTGGCCGCTTGGGTTGTATATTTTTCTTCAAAAACGTGTAAACTTTTCGATTTCAGATTTTCTTCCGCTTTCACTTCAATGGGAATAATGTGTGTTCCCGATTGAATGAGAAAATCAATTTCAGCACGCGCTCTTTCAGATGTCCAATAATACACGTCATGGTTTAAACGCAGTTCCTGGCATACAAATTGTTCCGTTAGGGCGCCTTTAAATTCAGTCATTACTTGATGTTGATTCAATAATAGTTGCTCACTGATATTGGCCTTTGCATTGAGTAACCCAATATCCAGGAAAAACAACTTGAACACATCATAATCTGCATACGATGACAAGGGGATACTCACCTGATTGATACGCATACACTTCGTGAGTAATCCGGCATGTAATAACCAATTAATGGCTACTTCAAACTCTTTGGCCCTTGCCCCTTTCCGTAATTGGCCATATATAAACTTTTTGTTTTCCTTGGCTAATTGCCCTAATATACTATCCCAAACCAGGCGAATTTTAGGGACTGCATCGATGGGCGCATATTTCGCAAAATCGTGTTCGTACCCCCTCAGAATTTGTGTTTGAAGGGTTCGAACTTCGCTTAGATTTTTATTGTTAATGTAGGCATTCACCACCTCCGGCATGCCGCCAACGAAATAATAGGTTCTTAGGTAAGCGATTAATTTATCGTGAAAAGGTTCAATAACAGCCCATTGTTTGTTTTGTATTGCTTTCACCAAACTGCTTTCGTTCAAATTAATTAAAAATTCGGCAAAGCTCAACGGATACAAGGTTAAGAAAGCCACTTTACCTACCGGGAATGTATGATTGGTTTGCAGCGAAACACCGAGTAATGAACCGGCCGCCATCACATAATATTCAGGGGCATTTTCAAAGAAATATTTTAAGGCCGTTAACCCTTTGTCTGCTTCTTGAATTTCATCGAGAATAAGCAGTGTATTAGCTGGTATGATGGTTTTACCGGATTCAATTTCAAAAATGGAGAGAATCCGCTGAATATTAAAATCGTCTTTAAATACTTGTTGGAGGCGAGTGTTTTGCTCAAAATTGATGTAAACCACGTTTTTAAAATACGTTTGGCCAAAATACGTCATGATCCAGGTTTTACCTACCTGACGAGCCCCTTGTACAATGAGTGGTTTTCGATTTTTAGCTTCTTTCCATTGAAGCAATTCAGTCAGTATACTTCGTTCCATTACCCGTATTTTAGACAAAAATACATTTTTTCGTACGTATAAATGTAATTATAAACACTTTTTCGTACGTATAAATGTTTTTTTACCCTTTTTTCGCACGTACCCATATGAATTATTACTTCGCCGAAAACGGAAAGAGACGCACCCTGCTATGCCTCTACTCCGCTTCGTTTCTTGATCTTTCTACCATAAGCGTGCAACTTAAAATGGTTACTTTAAGCAACAATATACCCCAGTGCAGCGAGGAAGATTTGTAGAATGAGTTAGTTGGTGGTTTGTGGGGACACGGATAAGAATTATTGCTTGTTGGTGAAAACACCAACAAGGGCTGTGCTCAATATGTTTCGTAGAATGAGTTAGTTGGTGGTTTGTGGGGACACGGATAAGAATTATTGCTTGTTGGTGAAAACACCAACAAGGGCTGTGCTCAATATGTTTCGTAGAATGAGTTAGTTGGTGGTTTGTGCGGACACGGATAAGAATTATTGCTTGTTGGTGAAAACACCAACAAGGGCTGTGCTCAATATGTTTCGTAGAATGAGTTAGTTGGTGGTTTGTGCGGACACGGATAAGAATTATTGCTTGTTGGTGAAAACACCAACAAGGGCTGTGCTTGTTTTGTGGGACCTATGCGACTCGTGTGGCCGTGCTGAAGAAAGATTCAGGCGATGAAAGGTAGCCGCGATGGCAGTGGAAAGCGTTGGCAGTGATGGTGCGCCGAACGAAGTGAGGCGCAACAAACTGACAACCTTGGAACGTACAGCGCGACGGGGGATGAAATAAGAGATGCCGATGCGCTTCTTCTCTGCTAATGACCCTTTTATATCTTCCACGCTGATGTCTATGAAGAGGACTCAGCGGAAGATCAAACAAAACACTTTCGCTGAGTCCCTTGAAGGAGACTCAGCGAGGAAATAAAAAGTACTCCTTACTTTTCGCGGAAGAATAAGCGCATGGGGGCCCCGCTGAAATTAAAATGTTGACGCAGTTTGTTTTCTAAAAAGTTTTGGTACGATTCGTTGACGTGATCGGGGTGATTGCAATAAAACGCAAACGAGGGAACGGCCACGGGCAA
>JBIKQE010000166.1:0-5179 GCA_044349815.1 Chitinophagaceae bacterium
TCGATTGTGGGACGTATTTGGGAACAACAGCATGGCGTTTACAAGACGTCGTTTTCATTGAATTTTTCTTGAATGATGCGTTGTTTTTCTTTTTTGATGAAGTTTAAAAAGGCTTGTGCTACCGGCGATAGGGTTTTATTTTTCAAACAAATCAAGTTCCAAGTCGATTGAATAGGGAATCCTTTAACGGGTATGATGTGTAATTGAGCATTATTAATTTCGTTTTTAATACCAATGATGGGCATGATGCTATAACCTAGTCCCGCCATAACAGCTTGCTTAACAGCCTCGTTGCTTTTTAGCTCCATTTTTTTAATCACAGGGAGTTTGTGTTTAGTAATATAGTGCTCCATTACCTCGCGTGTGCCTGAACCAATTTCTCGGTAAATGAGCTGTATTTGTTTGAAGATTTCGTTACCATGTATTTTTTTATCCCATTGATTTTTTGCACCGCCAACGAGGTACAAATTGTTCGGCATTAATTCAACTTTTAGGTATTTATTGTCTTTGGGTAAAATACTAACAAGCGAAAAATCCACGTCATTGTTATCGAGGCTTTCAATCACTTGTGTTTTATTGGTTACATCGATACTGAGTTCAATGCCGGGATGTTGTTCAATAAATTCAGCAATAAAATAGGGGGCTATGTATTTGCCGGTAGATACAATGGATAGTTTTAATTTACCGGTGAGGAGTCCCTGGTAGGCATGCATTTTATGTTCAATTGCCTCAATTTCGTTTAATATAACATGGGCGGCCTCGGCAATTTCTTTCCCAAAATCGGTGATGCAGATACGTTTATTAATTATTTCAATAAGCGGGATATCAAATTGACTGGTGAAATTTTTCAATTGAATAGACACGGCAGGCTGCGATAGGTGGAGCGTTAAGGCGGCCTTCGTAATGCTTTTATCGCGAACCACTTGGGTGTATACACGCAATTGATTGAGAGTGTAGTTCATAAATATTTATTATTATATTCATTTCAAATATAAATAATAATAAATGATTGGATGGCGTCAATTTTGTAAAAAATTTAATTGCCATGAAGATGTCTTTTTTGTCTGGGTTGTTGGGCGTGGTGGCGTTGACGGCATTCGGAGCTTGTTTTATGGTTGCAGACCCTATTGAGGCAGGTTTCTTAAAGGCCCTGTCGTTAGGAGCTTTGTTTGGCTTTGTGAAGTGTTTATCGAACCAGCGTTAAACCTATCTTGCATTCGGAGGGGCACTTTTTTATATCAGCAGTTTGGAGGTGATTTCGCAGAGGCTCATTTAGCCCAGGAGGGTGTTATTCAAAGAAACACGTAACAAATTAGCGTATCGCATTTCTACTAGAACGAATCCAATACTTTTCCTCGGGGTATTCATTGCCGCTGCATACTTCTCTGGTTTACCATGTTCAATATCGTTTTGCATTCATAGGTGAAACAAGCTGGATTCCCTGTATAGGTTGAGGTATTGGAAGTTGAACAGGGGAAAGGAGCTTAGTATGAGTAAGAGAAGCCGTAGGAGAAGCAGAAACAATAAGAGTAGGAGCCCGAGCGGATACTACCAACTCTTACTCCTACTCTTATTTTTTCTGTTCAGCGGAGAGAGAGGGATTCGAACCCCCGGACCTGTAACAGTCAACGGTTTTCAAGACCGTCGCAATCGACCACTCTGCCATCTCTCCGCGGCAAATATAAGGCCACAATACTTTTTACGAACAACAAGCGCTGAATTTATTTTATAAGTCGATTCATTGAGGGTCGAAACGTTTAATTTAACCACATTGACTTACATTTACGTTTAGAAGTTCCATTTATGAAACCGGTTTATTACAGCGAATACCTTCAGCTCGATAAGATTTTGAATGCGCAGGAAGAAGAGAGCAAAAAAAATGGTGTACGCGCCGACGATGAAATGTTGTTTATCGTTATCCATCAGTCGTATGAACTATGGTTCAAGCAAATGCTCCACGAAATAGGTATTGTGCGTGAAATTTTCATGAAGCAAAGTATTGAAGAGAATTCGAGCGATATGCCCAATGCGGTGCATCGTTTGCAACGTGTGAGCAAGATTCTTGAGATGTTGGTGGGTAAATTAGGCATTTTGGAAACCATGACGCCTTTGGACTTCCTCGATTTTCGCGATTTTCTTCGTCCGGCATCGGGGTTCCAGAGCATTCAATTTAAAATGCTGGAAGCCTTGTTGGGTTTGCCATTCGATAAGCGCTTTGGTCAGCACTATTATTTATCGCAATTGAACGAAGCCGATGTGCAACGCGTTAAAACAGCCGAGCAAGAAATATCGTTGTTTGTATTGGTGAACCAATGGTTGGAGCGTATGCCGTTTTTAAACATTGAAGTAAGTTGGGATGGGCACGATAATTTTATTGCAGCCTATCGGGAAGCATACAGTGCCTCGTTGCAAGAAAATGAGAAAGGGAATTTGTTGCAGTTTGATATGTTGTTTGGCGACAATCAAGCCGAATCGGAACGACGCTTGAATTTAAATGCCCGACGCGCTGCTTTGTTCATTATGTTGTACCGCGATTTCCCCTTGCTCACAATTCCCTACCAGTTTATTAATGCTTTGTTGGATATTGATGAATTGTTGGCGCAGTGGCGTTACCGACATATGAACATGGTACAACGCATGATTGGTAGACGCATTGGAACAGGTGGCAGTACAGGCGCCGATTACCTCAAAGCGGC
Source organism: Chitinophagaceae bacterium (assembly GCA_044349815.1). Lineage (GTDB taxonomy): Bacteria > Bacteroidota > Bacteroidia > Chitinophagales > Chitinophagaceae > OLB11. Next base: position 2,697 of record JBIKQE010000166.1, read on the forward strand.
GGCCGATTCGCATTATGTATTTAAAGAATTTGCCGATTTAACCTCGTTTTTGATTCCGCGGCATCGTTTGCCACAAATGCCTCGTGAAATTATGATGTCGTTGTGTTATAGCAACAAAGAATAGAACGTATACCCGAACAGCTGCTTGATGTTGATTGGCTGAAAGGCTGCGGGATGCGCAGGGGAAGCTGCGCAGGGCGAGGGCGGGAGCGTAAGCGTATGCCTGAGCGCTGCGAAGCCGGAGCGAATGCGAAGCCCGTAGCAGCCCGATAATAGTTCAATCGTGTTCCTTTGCTGACAGCCCCAAAAGAAAAAAGCCGATTGATGAACAACCGGCTTTTAAAATTTAATTTTTATTTATTTGCTCCACACCGAAGGAAGCGCTCCGCCACTGCCGTATTCGTTGACCTGCAAGGTGGTGAGGTTGGTTACTTTGTAGTAAACCGACACGATGGCGTGTTGGTAGTAATGTTGGTTCAAGGGGTTGGTATCGGTGATGTAAGCCCAACCTTCAACACTGCGGGTGTCGTTGGCAAAATTTTGAGGAGCGATCCACAAGGTATCTTTGAAAACGGTTGCTGTTACCACGCTTTCTTGCAATAAATTTTGGAAGTTTTTGATCACAACCTGGTTTACTTTAGGGCCATCTTCAATGCTTACGGTGTATTGGGCGGCACCACTCAAGGTTCCGTTTTCATTCACGTTGTAAATGCCTTTGAATTTAGTGCGGGTAATGGTTTCGCAATGTTCGCCTTCGTAGCCTGTTTGGCAGCTGCATGCGCCATCTAAACAAACACCGCCGTAAGCGCAATTAACTTGCTTGCATTTGTCGGGCTTGCACGATTCAACCACAACGGCACTGAATAAAGCTAATGTGGCTAACGCGGTAACGAATAATCCTTTCATGTACTGTTTCTTTTTTGAGTTAGACGCGCGATGGAGGAATCGAGTTTGATTAAAAAGGACACTCTATCGTGACAACATTTAACAAGGTAAATATAAAACGATTTTTGAGATTCACAATCATTTTGTTCGAATTCTCTTTAGTAAACTCATGAAAAATCCGAGAATCATGATGATGGTGCCTAGCCAAAGGAGGTTGATATAAGGGAAAATCATGGCTTTCATGATGATATAATCTTCCATGGCATTGGGTTGTTTGTATTCCACCACGGCGGAATTGCTGGCCGGAATAATTTTACTGAGTCGGGTATAGAGGTTAAACGTGGCCACGGTATCTAAACAAAAAAGCTCTTGTTGTTGGCGTACAATATAGGTTGGGCGGGCCTTGAGTTCGGTCCCGTGGAGGTCGTACACATCCAAGTTGGCGGCCACGGCAATATCGCCGGTTTGAGCTTGATAGCTTGGCGCTAGGGTATCGGTTTGGAATCCACGGAATACCATAAAGCCACGCGAAAAAAAGATAGAATCGCCCGGTTTTACTTGTTTGGAGGTAAAGGCGGAGGTATCGCCCCGTTTGGCTTTATCGACGGTGGAAGTAACATAGGTAAATACGTCGTGGGTCCAATAATGGCGGGTGTCGGGACTAGAAATCAAGCCCATTTTGGGGTTGATTTGGGCATTGGGTTCCAACACAAATTGTTCGATTACCTTCCCGGTATCGCCTTCAAATTTTTGGTATTGTACACGGTAATAATGGTTTGGTTCGGCCACGGTATCGCCCATATAGGTGAGGGTATAACCACCCATTGTTACGGGTACATTGCGGAAGAGGAGAACATTTTCGCGGCTTTCCTTTTTATTTTCGGCAGCTGTTTCTTTGCCCATATTGAAATCGACCCCTAGGCGGTTGATGGAGATAACCTCTTTGTTGTAGCCCGATAAAATAATGCCCACAATCATTAAGGCAAAACCCAAGTGGGCCATCGTGCCGCCCCATTTGATGACTTTCCCTTTGATAACGGTAATGAGGTAAAATAAATTAGCATAAAAGGCGAGCCAAGCCCCAAACATCAACATGGCAATGGGCCAGGCAAGCAGCGATTGTGTGTAGATGATTATACCCGCGGTGGCTGAAGCCAATATCAAGGGTAGGCTGATTTTTTTAATTACTTCGCGCCAATCGCTTTTTTTGAATTTGAGGTAATATACGAAGGCGGTGAGCAGTAAAATAAGGAGGGTAATCCACAACTGAATTTTGTTGTAATGGGTAATTGGATCGGTAACGGTGAGGGCGGTGCCAAACAATTTGTTCCAAACCGGCATGGAGGTAGTGTAGGTGATTTGAACCACCGATATCATCAAAATCAAGGAGCCAATGAACATCCAAAATTCGCGTGAGCTAAGGGCTTCTTCGTCTTTTTTTACATCGGGGATGCTTTTGAAGCGAACGGCAAACAAGGCTAAGGCCGGCAGCAACAAGCCAAACATGAAAATGAGCAAGTGTACTTTCAAGGAATCGCCTTCGCCGGTAAAGGCATGTACCGAGGTGTCGCCCAAAATACCGGTGCGGGTTAAGAAGG
>JBIKQE010000167.1:0-5120 GCA_044349815.1 Chitinophagaceae bacterium
TGTTGTAAATCAACAAGCGATTGATGGGTGTGGCTATTCCCCGTATAAACGGCTTGTCCAAAAGCATTGAATAATATTATTTTATATTCATTCACCGGCAATTGAATGGTAAGCAAGCCCTTTGTTGGATTTGGATAGATGGTATAACTTTGTACCGACGTAGTGTGTAGGTTGGTGGCCACCCCCGGATTATACCGCATCACCATAAAATTATTATAACTCACATTATAACCATGTCCAACCACTACTATTTTGCCATCATTTTGAATAGCTGTTGCATAAGCAAAATCATCTTTTCCGAAACCAAAATCGGTGGTAACAACACCATCGGTATCAAAGGATGAATCCAACATGCCATTGGTATTATAGCGCACCACCACAAAATCCATACTACTTCCCACGGCATAACTACCCACTGCAATTATTTTTCCATCATTCTGAATTTTTACACCATAAATAGAACAAACATTTGATGTTAATACAATACCATCTGTATCAAAACTTGTATCTAAACTACCATTCGTAGTATACCGTACCAAGGCATGAACATTTCCGGCCACATTGGTATTACCGGCCAGTATTATTCTTCCATCACTTTGAATGGTCATCGATGTAGCCATATCAGTGCCTATACTAACCGATGTTATCACTTTACCATCTGCATCAAACGTACTGTCTAAACTTCCATTGGTCGTATAACGAACCACCGAAAAATCGGTATTGCTTGAACCAGCCACTACAATTTTACCATCCGTTTGCAAGCCAATAGCGTAGGCATAATCATCGCCATTGATATTGGTAGTTACCATACCATCGGTATCGAAGCTAACATCGTAACTGCCATTTGTATTCAAACGAATAATACAGAAATCCATATTAGCACCGGCAAAACGCTGTGCGGCTATTACAATTTTGCCATCCGCTTGTATAGCAGCCGCATAGCCTTGAATAGCACTCCCAAGCATGCCAACAGTCAACATACCATCTATATCAAATGTATTATCTAAACTACCATTGGTGTTATACCGCACAACAGCTACTTTAGAATAATTAGCTGTACTACCCACGGCAACAAGTTTACCATCAGCTTGTATGGCTATAGCATAACAGAAATCAAGAGAATCTCCTATATCGGTTGTTACTTTTCCATCGGTATCAAATGTGAGGTCTAAACTTCCATCTGTATTATACCGTGATAATCCGAAATCAATATTATTGCCCAAATAGGTATAACCGGCTACAACAATTTTTCCATCGGGCTGTATGGCCGTTGCTGAAGCATAACTATGTCCGGTTACGCTAAGCGATGTAGCCACTTTTCCGTTATTACCAAAACTTAAATCTAAGGAGCCGGCTTGTGCATAAGTGTAATGATGATGAATGATTAAACCCAACATTAAAACAGCACGAATTATTATTTTCATTTCAAGGTCAAAGACGTGAAAATACAGATTCTCGTTGGCACTTAGATTATTAATGATGTTCGGCATTAGCGGGCAACTTGAACGTTGGGCACGATGAAAGAATTATAAGATTATAGAATTATGATTTAATGATTAAATGATGGACTATGAATTTACATTGCTCTCCGCTGATTCCCTTGCAGGAGACTCAGCGGGGAAAAGAGAATTACAAGATTATAGAATTATGATTTAATGATAATATGATTAATTATGATTTAATGCTGTTCTCATATATGATTAACAGGCGGCCACAAGGGCACACCACAACGATTGCGTATTAGGAAGTTGTTCTATTTCTATTCTCTATTCTCCGCTGAGTCCCTTGCAGGAGACTCAGCGGAAAACAGAAATTAATCTATTATGGTTTTTTCTTTATAAATATTAATTATTGTCTGATACATATCTAAAAACTCTTTCTTTTTATCAGTCGACCAAGAGTCATTCACGTCTATATTTACCTTCAGAATATTTACTTCAGAATTATATTTATTTTGAATAATTCTTTCCCAATCGAAAGGGTTATCTTCATTTTTAATCCCTGTTGATGTACTCCAAAATATTACAGCAGTAGGAGTATTTTCAATTTTTATTGTTTCAGAGATTGGAATTAGAAAATTCATAATGGCGTTTAAAGTAACTGTTGAATCTACATTATAGTTACTTTTTTTTAGTGAAGATAATAGCATTGTGTTATTCACACATTTCACTCCTTCATAAAGTTTTATTTTATATCCATCCCGATTGAAAAGCCATACTTCATTTAATTTCCGAATTTTTTGAAGTACATCTTTGAACATAGTGTCTTTAACAATAAAATTATTTTCTGTTTTTAGTTTTTGGTTTAAGATTATATTCAAAATACTGTCGTTAATAAACACGTTGGGTTTACTTGGAATGTTAATATAAAATTCATTTGTTGAAATCTTTTGAGCTTGAATAGTATCGAGATTAAAAATAAAAAGTGCAGCAAAAATTAATATTATATTTCTCATAAACAGCTTAATATCAAGTGATGGATTATTTCTATTTTGCTCAGTCTATCCTCTACAAGCGATTGGGGCAAAACGTTATTTATTCCGAATCAACCGTTAAGGAAGAGGGCAGCATCAACATAAAGGGTATGCCTTGTTCATAATGTAAGTCTTCATAAAACAAACCAACGCGCGCCAAATTATGGTAATATTTTTTAAGGTTATTGTAGTAATATAATTCACTGGGTATGTACCAAGCTTTCTCCCCTAAGGTTTCAGACAAAAACCATTTTTCAAGCAATCGGGCGGTTCGGCCATTTCCATCGTCAAAGGGATGAATTTTCACAAATACTAAATGAAGCAAGGCGGCATAATAAAACGATTGTTCTGTACTTAAATCCCGTTTCAATAATTCATCTAACTCATGCCAAAACCGATCATATTCATTTTGTACTTGTTGCGCAGAAGCTGCTTCATACTCAACGCGTTGCGATTGTTGTTGCATGATCAGCATATTCCCTTTTCTTACTTCACCGCGATGTGTTTCAGGTAATAAATGCAAGGTGGCAAGCCGATGGCATTCATGAAAATGCGCCTTATTTAATCGATGGTCTTTGGCAAATTCGTACGCCGTATATAAATCGTTGGGCTTTTCGGTGAGATTAGGCAGATAGTCAACATCCAACATTTTATGTTTTATATAACTATCTATTTGAAGTGTTTCACCTTCAATTCTCGATGACGCCATCACGGATACTGCGGTGGCAAATTTGAAATTATTGGCTGTCCATTCCCTTACTTTTAACTTCTCTAATGCATCCTCTAACGTTACATCAAGTAACGAAAGCCATGTGTTAAAGTGTATATCTGTAAGGAATTTTTCCATATTTCCGCTGTTGGTCTGTGACCTCAATTACGGAAGCTATTGGTAATTGAGGTAAGCTAAGTTACATTAATTAATTGTTTTGTAATTAATATTCAGGAACAGAAACAGTGTCAGGGAGCAGAGGCTGTTGTGGCCGCCCGAACACGATGATAAGATTAAAGAATTATACGATCTGTTCGTACTCCGCTGAGTCCCTTGCAGGAGACTCAGCGGAGAAAAAAGATTTTAGAATTATGATTTAATGATTATATGATTAATTATGATTAATTATGATTAAATGCTGTACTCTGTATATGATTAACGGGCGGCCACGAGGGCACGCCCCTACAGTTGCGTATTAGGAAATTTGTTCCCCGCTGAGTCTCCTGCAAGGGACTCAGCGGGAAAGATGCTGATACTCCTGATGCGGAGTGAATCGGACGATGAAAAAATAGCCCCGATTGTAATGGATACGGTGCGTCCCGCAGGGCGTACCGTAGGAATGTAAAGCGGGAAGATTGCTGAATAAAGTGATATCGATGCGCTTCTAAAAAATTATTCGTTGGGTATTTTAACGTTGCGCTTTAGGGCTACTACGCGTTCGTAACTTTCTTGTATGCGCTGGGGTGTGATGCGCCCTTGATCGACTAAGCGGCGAATGGCGGCGTGTACATTCTCGGGACTGTACGCGTTGGCGCCGGGAATGTTGTTGCTGAAGATGAATAAATCGATGCCGGCCTCGATGCCTAAATACAAACTTTCGTCGAGTGGGTACATACTGCTGATGGCGTGCATTTGCATATCGTCGCTCACGATCACGCCCTTGAAACCAAGCTCGCCGCGCAATTTATCGCCAAGTATTTTTTTCGATAAGGTGGCGGGTAAGCCTTTCTCGTCGAGTTTTTTGTGGACTAAATGGCCCGACATGATTATTGGAATTTTATTCGCCGCAATGAGGCGTTGATACGGAATCAATTCATCGGGTTTCCAATACGTGGTAATGTCGGTGAGTCCCAAATGCGAATCGGTGCGGCTGTTGCCATGCCCCGGAAAATGTTTCATGGCCGTAAGAATATGCAGGGATTCGTGAATGGCAATCATTACCGAATCGCAATACGTTACACGGTCGGCTTGCGCCGAGAAACATCGTTGGCGGTTGCCTAACACGGGGCAAACCGGATTGTGCAAATCGGCCACGGGCGCAAAATTCAAATTGATGCCACAGCTCGACAAAGTAGCCGCCATGGTTTGTGCGGCTTGCGTGAGTACAGAATCGTGAGTAGCCTCGCCCAAGGTCTTCGCCGATGGCATAGCCGGAAAACCATACTTGGGTTTCATGCGGTTTACTTGTCCGCCCTCTTGATCGATAGCCAACAACAAGGGCAAATGCGCTTCGCCTTGCAAGGCCTTCGATTGCAATTGAGCAGTGAGGGTGGTTAAGCGTTCGCGGGTTTCGGCGGGCGATAGATTGTATTCGAAAAATAAAATGCCACCTACCAATCCTTTTTGAACGGCAGGCAGTATAGGCAATTGTTCGCTGTAGGTATGTCCCTGCATACCCACCAACAACATTTGTCCAATTTTTATATCGAGGCTATCGGCCTTGGCTTGTTGGAGAAAACCCAAGAGCAAGGCACAGTAAATAGAAAAGCATTTCACTTGCCAAAGATAAAAAAAAGCGGGAAGCCTGATGTCTTCCCGCATTAAAGAAATGGTAAATGACCTTAGTAAGTATACCGCAAGGCAATCACTACATTTCTGCCGGGGGCACTGATGCCCGATGCAAACGTGCGATAGTTTCTGTCGAGAATGTTTTCAACG
>JBIKQE010000168.1:0-5017 GCA_044349815.1 Chitinophagaceae bacterium
GCCATCTTTTGCCGGACCTCTACTTGACGACGATGCAATGACATCGTCCTTTTGTAGATTTCCTACTGCCAATACATTTTTACCGGCTTTGTATCCACCCGTGATGGTATAAAATCCTTGAGCAACACCACCGCAAGTTGATTGTCCGCTATTACCTGCCGAATGCACACTCAGTAAAGAGGTTTGCCCATTGATAATATTATCTGAAGTAACTGCATTGGCATTATAACCACCATTGCAACCTTGTCCTAATGAATTTGATGTAATACGAACACCTAAATTGACATAATCGGCAGGGGCACTGCTGAGATTGTCGTAATCGTCGTAAATATGTAATGTTGACCCGGAGGCATTCCCTTCGGTGTTCGGATTAAAATTGCCGGCGCCGCCAACAATACCGGCAACGTGATCGCAGTGCGTTCCGGAGTTGCTGTTGGTATGATCGATCACACGATTCTTAAAATCGATGTGCGGACCAATTTCGCCATCATCGCCTATTCCAACTGCAACACTATCGCCCGTGTAATGTAAACCGGTACTATATTCAGCATCCATTACATTAATGCGATGATTGGTGCGCGATTGTAAGTTTTCAGGAACACCGGGTGCAGAAGCAGGTTCAACATACTTAACACAAGGCATAGCTGCCAATCGAGCAATATCGTTTTCGTTGATGACCAATTGTAAAAACTGACCGGCTTGAACCCCTCTAACTCGAAATTGTTGTGCTGCAAAAAGGGCAATGGCTTCGTTAGCATTCACATCGTTTTGTAAACTAACCAATACATTGATTTGTCCGTTGGGCTCCACCATATGAGCTGGAAACGGACGATCGTTTAATTCAACCGCAATTTTGTGCACCGATTCGTAAGGCATTACCGAACGAATATCGTATTGCGCTAAACTGCTCAAGGATAGTGCATCGGGTAAAGAAGCAATAAAAGCCCAGCGAGGTATATAATCGAAAAAACGAATGCCTGTCTGGGTTTCAATGGCTTCGCGGTCGGAAGCCGACACGGAATGGGCAAATTGTACAATGGCATAATGGCGACCATTAAAAGCCCCATCCCATGTTGCAACAGGTGCCTGGGTTTTTAAATTGGCCGTGGGTGTAAGCACCCCCGATTGTAAATGAACTTGTTGAGCATTAACTTGAAATGCCAAACCAGCCAGGGCAATCAGTAATAATTTTTTCATAATAAAAGAATGTGCATTTGATGCAACGTTTAAAAATACGATTTTTAACCAAAGACTGTTAGAATATTTGACGAAAAGCAATATCAAATAGCCGAACGACTATCTGATGAGAATAAAGTCGCCTTTAGCTACTTTTTGTGTAATGTATCCTTTTTCGTTACATTGGTATACCACCACATAATGATAGGTTTCGGAACTTTGCATTTCACCTTTATACGAACCATCCCAAGCGCCGTCTAATTCGCGGGTTGAAAACACTTCTTGTCCCCAACGATTGTAAATACGGAACTCACCTAAAATAACACCACCACCGCGTTCGGTAATACGATACATATCGTTTACACCATCCCGATTCGGGGTAAAGGCATCGGGCAAGAATAAGCGGCAACAAAGTTCTTGTTCAACAGGAACTTGAGTGGCTGTAATACAAGCATTGGCATCTTTAACCACCACATGATAAACACCGGTTACCAAGTTGGTTGCCGAAGCGCTGTTTTGCACGGGGTTTGTATTCCATTCGTACAAGTACGGTGGCGTTCCCCCGCTGGCGTAAGCATCAACACGGCCATCTTTCCGATCGATACATGTAGCAATTTTAGCTTCTAAGCTCACCACCAGCAACGAATCGGGTTGAGTAATTTCAGTGTCGAGCGAATCTAAACAACCATGCGAATCGGCTACATAGAAACGATAGATACCAGCCCCTAAGTATTTAAACGTAGAATCGATCGCAGCGGCATTGGAACCAAACCAATACATATAGTTGGGTACGCCTCCTGTTGCCGATAATACCACCGAACCACTGCGTTGGTATTTACACAATACATTAATTTGCTCTACCAAGCTAATTTGAACTTCGGTAGGTTGCGTTACCGTAACTACGGTAGTTCCGGTGCAATTGAATTGATCGGTTGCTGTAACAGTATAGGTTCCCGCTTGTAATCCACTCTGAACGGGACCGTTCATCGGAATACCATTGTAGGAGTATGTATACGAACCACTCCCTCCATTGGCTCCTACTACAAAGGCACCATCATTACCACCAAAGCAATTTACCGGAGTAGTCGATAACATGTTCACTTCAACCGGAGGCTGTTTAAATAAAGTTACCGCATCGGAAGCTGTATCGGTACCTCCACATAAAAAGAAGGTTGCTTTGGCTATATAGGTTGATGTTTGGGTTGGACATACCGTAACTGAATCGATGTTAGTGGCAATGGCTACCCCTGGGTTGGCGGCATCGTACCAATCAATTTGAACACCGGCTTGTCCGCCGCCACCACCACCGCCTACCGGCTGAAAACGCCAAGCGTCGTTGGTGCATTGCCATTGTGTTGGTAAGTTGCGGCCAGGAACAATAAAGGCTATCGTTCCCCCATTGTTTTCAATACCATGAATTCCGGTACCTGCATTCCAATTCGCGCAGAGTGGTTTATTAGCAATATAGGTTTCAATTACATTGGTGCCTTCGTACAAGGCAATTTGTTGTGTCGATAACAAGTTCGTGCACGAAAACATGGGGGAATTATTCCACGAAACAACAAAAACACGATTCGGAGCTGTTCCAAACGTGTTGTACGACATAATGTTTTGTCCCGTTGGTAAAATATCATGATACGGCGACATAATACTATTGTGTGCCGCCGTAAAAGCCGCATTAGGCAATGGGGCTACCCCATTAAAACTCCAAGGATTGAATGCATTGGCTTGGTTGATATTAAAACTGATTTGACCGTTGGTTGAAACAATAAATTGCGTGTATGTATTGCCAAAAAAACAGAAATCAAATGGTATGTTGTATACAGCCGACCAACGGTCATCGATGTTCAAGGGAATAACCGTACCCGGTAAATACGAATAAGGATTATAACTAATTTGCGAAACGGTATAATTGTTTGTTCCTATGGAAGGGGCTGTGGCCGTTGCATAAAGCGTTGTACATGGTTTACAAGCCGGTACCGTTATATCCGGACCCGCATTGATGGTTTGTGAGAACGCCGAGTTTGCAGCTATTAAACCCACAAAAAACATGATGGCAAACAAATTAAAAAATCTTGTCATAAGTATGTTTATCTAAACGTTGCAAGACGCTCAATTCAACGTAAGCGTTTGTGCCTTCAAAGTTATATTTTTTCGGGCAAAGTATACACTCTTCCTTTATTTTCTTGTTTCAACCAATCGAGCAGGGGCGAAAAGTATAAAACCATGGCTTTTGCATTTAATTCATCGCCGGTGGTTTCGCGCAGCATAGCCCGCCAATCTTTAGAGGCCCCATGCACCATAATCGATTTCAGAAAGTCGCCAATTTTACGATTCCCGAAGTAATTACAAGCGTGCGGATCTTGTTGTAGAATTTGGGTTGATATATGCAAATGCATTTGGTACAAAATGGCGTACGACAAGGCATAATCGTAATATTGGGCCGCATCGTCGTTGATATGGGTCTTTGTGGCGGCATCGCAACCTGCCTCGCCACGGTCCGACGGCGGTTCAATACCTTGGTATTTTTTCGTCAACTCCCACCAAACCTTGTTCCATTGGCCCGGATTCAACGAATCGGCATACAATTGCTTTTCAAACTCCGTCATCGTTCCTGCCGAAAAGGGCATAAAAACTACGGTATTCATGGCTTCTTTCAACATAGCCTGCATCGGATCGGCCGTGGGTGTATTGGCAGCTATTAAACCCGCTTTCTCTAAAAATGGCTTTTGCATGGCCGCTAAACCCATCAAGGAGCCCATGGCTTCATGATAAGCCCGATTAGCTCCACCCCGCAATAAAATTGGCACGCCCGGATGCGAGTAATTCATGTAATAATAAATATGTCCCAATTCATGATTAGCCGTCTCCCACCATTCCGTATTAGGCTCCACACTCATTAAACTCCGAACATCTTTTTCCAAATCCATGTGCCATGCGCTGGCGTGGTTGTTTTTCTTTACCGCGCTATCGGCAGGGTAAGGAAACAAACTCGACTTTTGCCAAAAAACCGGTGGTAATTTATCGAAGCCGATACTTACATAAAATGCTTCAGCTTGTTTAGTTATCCAATCAGGACCCTTGGTTTTCAATACACTATCCAAATTCACTCCTTCTACATTTACTTCACTGCTCCAATCTTGTCCCCAACGATTGGGCAACCAATGGGCCGGCAAATAAGCAGGCACTTGGGCAACGCCATATTTCTTAGCCAACGTATACCGCATGTACGTGTGTAGTTCGCGGTACAATGGCCACAAATCGCTTAACATTTGCTTATTTAAGCTCATCATCTCGTTGGTAGTCATACCATATTCCGACACTTGATAGTGAAAATAATCTTCGTACCCTAAAGCCTGCACCGTTCGGTTCCGCAAATCGCGTAATTGCATCAAGCCGGGCTTTAAAGGCGTACCAACCGCCTTGGAACTCTCCCAAGCCAATAAGCGTTTTTGTATATCAAGTTCATCTTTAAGTATACCATCTAAATCGTTGGTTGTCAGCTTTTTACCATTCATTGTATATGGAAATCCAAACAAGGTTTCTGTTTGAGCCGTTTCGGCTTTAATGCGTTGTTTTACCAAACTATCCACCGTGGCCGGATTGTTCGCCGCCAAAAACAAAATCATTTCCAACTGTTTAATTTGAATTGGCGTTAGCTGGTCGCGGTACGTTAAATACCGACGGGTTTGGGCAATAACCGAATCGCTTCCAGTAAATGTAGCCATGGCTTCACCTGCCTTCCTAGTTTCTAAGGCATGGGTGCTATCACCTTCCCGAATATCGATATTCGATAACCATTGTGCCTCCGATGATGTGGCATATAATTGCTGATACGTTT
>JBIKQE010000169.1:0-4998 GCA_044349815.1 Chitinophagaceae bacterium
ATAGCCGACTCAATAGCTACCGCTAATTTAATGTTAGATAATTTCAAGGAACGTGTAAAGCGTATAACTATCAATAGCAGCAGCATTAGCGATTATGCCATTAACCCGGAAGGTAATAAAGTATACTACCTCGCATCGTTCGAAAAAGGCTACGATTTATGGGTAACGGAACCCCGTACAAAAGAAACGAAAATCTTAGCTAAATTAGGAGCCGGGGGAGGCAACATAGAAATGAGTAAAGATGGTAAAACGCTTTTCGTGTTGAAAGAAGGGGCCTTGACCAAGATTGATGAAACGGGAAAACAAGAGAGTATTGGCGTAAGCGGCGATATGGTATTGAATGCAGCCGAAGAGCGAAGCTATATACTCGATCATGCTTACCGTCAGGTTCAAAAGAAATTCTACGATCCTCAATTACATGGCCTTGATTGGAAAATGTTGCACACCAATTACAGTGCCTTTCTGCCCCACATTGCCAACAACTTCGATTTTCAGGAATTACTCAGTGAGTTTCTTGGCGAATTAAATGCATCGCATACCGGTGGACGATATACGCCGCAAATTCCCAATGCCGATGAAACGGCGTCCTTAGGTTTGATTTTCGATGAAACCTATACCGGTAACGGATTGAAAGTAACGGAAGTAATTCGCGAAGGTCCGTTTAGCAAAGCCGACAGTAAAATGAAGGCGGGTTTCATTATTAAGAAAATTGATGGCGTTACCATAGATGATGCCATCGATTGGACCTCCTTGTTGAATCGGAAATTAAAAAAGAATATCTTGGTTACGTTTCGCGACCCCGAAACGCCCAACCCCATGGAGGAAGTAATTAAGCCCATTAGTTTGGGTGAAGAAAACACCTTGATGTACAAACGTTGGATGCTTCGCATGAAAGATATTGTGCATGAATTGAGTAATGGACAAGTAGGGTATGTGCATGTGGCCGGTATGAATGATGGCAGTTACCGAGAAGTGTTTGACGAAGTATTAGGCGAGAACTTTGAAAAGAAAGCCTTGATCGTAGATACCCGTTTCAATGGCGGCGGCTGGCTTCACGACGATTTAAAAACTTTTTTGAGTGGCGAGCGTTATTTAGACTTCGCCCCGCAAGGCAATCGTTTGAAGGATGGCGAACCCATGGGGCGTTGGTATAAACCCAGTTGTGTGTTGATGAGCGAAGGCAATTACAGCGACGCCTTTATTTTTCCGTATGTGTACAAACAAGCGGGTATTGGAAAAACAATTGGTAAGCCAGTGCCCGGAACAGGCACCGCGGTATGGTGGGAAACGCAAATAGACCCCACGATGGTGTTTGGTATCCCGATGGTAGCCACTATTGGAAAAGAAAACCGCGCAACGGAAAACCTACAACTCGAACCGGATATGGACGTGGATTTGCGTTACGACGATTTTATTAATGGCAACGATACGCAGTTAAAGGCGGCCATTAAACAGATGCTCAGTCAGATTCGATAAATAATTAATCAAAACGTAAACAGCTCAGGATTTCCTCTTGGGCTGTTTTTTTATGTCTTTACATTGTTGCCTTTGAAGCGCATCTTCGTAGCAATCTTCGGCACCCGTCTTGCTTTTCGCGGCTACGAGGTAGCTCGCTACAATCAAGGCTATTCTTCATCGTTCGATGCTATCTTCAGCTTTTCTTTTGTTTGTAGCACAGCATGTTAGATGGCTTAACTTTGGCATGGGCCTCCGACGATGGTGAATGGTTCAGGCGATGACCCGCCTTTGGCGGACTAGCCCCGGCTGTAGCGAAAAGCCCACAGCCGTCCGCAGGCGGCGAGGACTTGCAGCGAAAGACGGGAAGGGAGCTGAGGGGAGTAGTTCGATGCGCTTCAAAAAAAGATACAGGAAGGTGGATGGCAATTCTTGCTTAAATTTACGCTTCGAAAAATACAATCTATGGCAAAAGCAAAAACAACCAAAAAAGAGACGGCAAAAAAAAATAAGGATTTTTTTGGTCCATCGTCGATGGCCTTTATTAAGCAATATTTAGATAATGCTTCGCCCACGGGGTATGAAACATCGGGACAAAAAATTTGGCTCGATTATATTAAACCGTATATCGATACGCATATTGTGGATCCGTATGGTACGGTGGTGGGTGTAATTAACCCCGATGCGCCGTTCAAGGTGGTGATTGAAGCCCACGCCGACGAAATTAGTTGGTATGTGAAATACATTACCAACGATGGGTTTATTCACGTATGCCGGAATGGAGGAAGTGATCATCAGATTGCCCCGTCGATGCGTGTGAATATTCATACGAAGAAAGGGATTGTGCGTGGTGTGTTTGGATGGCCCGCTATTCATGTACGTACGCCGCAAACGGAAAAGAAACCGGAGATTGAAACGATTTGGATTGATGTGAATTGTAAGAACCGTAAAGAAGTAGAGGAGTTGGGTATTGAAATTGGTTCGGTGTGTACGTTTGTGGATGGCTTTGAAGAAGGAAACCACGGGTATTGGATTGCCCGCGCGCACGATAACCGCATGGGTGGTGTGATTATTGCCGAAACCGCTCGTTTGTTGAAAGAACAAAAAATTAAATTGCCATTTGGTTTGTACATCGTGAATTCGGTGCAAGAAGAGGTAGGCTTGAATGGCGCTACCATGATTGCGAACCGACTCAAACCGAATGTGGCTATTTGTACCGATGTAACGCACGATACCGCTACGCCCATGATGAGCAAAGCCGCGCAAGGCGAAGCCACTTGTGGTGCTGGTCCGGTGATTTGTGTGGGCCCAGCTGTGCATAATATTTTACGCGAAATGATTGTGGAGGCTGCGAAGAAAGCCAAGTTGCCGTATCAGATTCAAGCGGTGAGTCGTTTTACGGGTACCGATACCGATGCGTTTGCGTTTAGCAATGGCGGTGTGCCGAGTGCGCTGATTTCATTGCCGTTACGTTATATGCATACTACGGTTGAAACGGTGCATAAAACCGATGTGGAACATTGTATTAAACTCATGGTGGAGGTGTTGCAAAAAATTACACCGAAAACCAATTTTTATTATTTGTAATTTATGCGAAAGGGTTGTAGGCTCTTGGCATGGAGCAGCCTGTTTTTATTGTTGACACAATCGCTGTTTGCCCAATCCGATAGTTCGCAGTTCAGCTTGATGGTGTATGCGGATGTGTATACTTCGGTTTCGCCCAAAGTGAAGCGTTCGCATAACGCACCGTCGTATATTTATTCGTATCATCGACTCAATGAAGTAGCCTTGAATATGGGTTTGATTGATGTAGGGTGGCGCGATGGAAAACGAACCTCGATGCAATTGGGTTTGATGACGGGAACCTATGCGCAAACTAATTTACAAAACGAACCTGTGGTGTTTCGTATGTTGTACGAAGCCAATGTGAGTTATGTAGTTTCGATGAAACAACGAGTAACATTGCAAGCGGGCGTATTTCCGTCGCATATTGGGTTAGAGACCGCTATTGGTGTTCAAAATACTACCCTGTCGCGTAGCTTACAAGCCGATAATAGTCCGTACTACGAAACAGGCATTAAAGCCACCCATACTTTATTGAATAATAAAGGATCAATTGCCTTGTGCTTGTTGAATGGTTGGCAACAAATGGCACGTACAGACGGACAAAATAAACCGGCCTTTGGCCATCAATTTACCTTTACGCCGAATAGCAAATGGGTGCTGAACAGCAGTTCGTTTTTAGGAGCTATGGGGAATGATACCTTGGGGCGGATGCGGTATTTTCATAATGCTTGGTTGCAATATCAAGCAAATGATCGATGGCAATTGTTGGGGGGCTTCGATTTGGGGAATGAACGGCGAGGAGCGCCACAATACGGCGGTTATTGGTGGTCGACCTTGCAAGGTATAGTGCGTTATACCCCCAATACCCGTTGGGCCTATGCGGCGCGTTGGGAGCGGGCCAACGATGTGCATCAACATTTGTTTTCGTTTGAAAAAGCGGAGGCGCGACGTATTCATGGATATAGCATCAATGCCGATTGCCGATTGTCGGAAACGTTTCGATGGCGTTCTGAATTGCGTTGTTTGAAAGAACAATATGCAGCACCACGATGGATGGCTACGATGTCGTTATCGTGCTTGTTACAAAAAAACAGTTTATGACGAATCCCTTTTATGCCGGAGATACTCGAACGTTCACGCGTGTGGTGCGCACCGAAGACATTGCTCAATTTGATAGTGGCACGGTGCATCCGGTGTATGCCACCTTTGCGTTGGCGCGCGATGCGGAGTGGAGTGGGCGATTATTTGTGTTGGAAATGAAAGAGGCCGATGAAGAGGGGATTGGAACTCGGTTGGATATTCAGCATGTGAGTCCGGCGTTTGTAGGACAAACCGTACGTTTTGAAGCATGCTTTGAAGAGATTACAGCGAAGGGAGAAATTATTAATTCGTTTGAAGCGTATGTAGGCGACCGATTGATTGCACGCGGCAAGCAAGGTCAACGAATATTACCTAAGGAAAAAATTGAAAAGTTATTTGCCGGGTTGGGCGGCTAATTCGGCTTGTGTTTCGTTGAATATTATATTGGCAACCG
The DNA here is from genome assembly GCA_044349815.1 of Chitinophagaceae bacterium. Taxonomy (GTDB): domain Bacteria; phylum Bacteroidota; class Bacteroidia; order Chitinophagales; family Chitinophagaceae; genus OLB11. The sequence goes on from JBIKQE010000169.1 coordinate 4,556, forward strand.
CTTCGGCCCAAACAGCATATTCCTTGCCGGAATAATGCAGCTGATCGCTAGCGAGGTATTCGGTATTTTGGGCATGAGAGCGGGTGGATTCAGTGATATTCAAATAGTGTACGCCTAATTGTAAACTAATTTCTCTGTTCAGTTGGTTCAGGGCGTCAATTTCGTTTGATGTTTGTTCCACATCGCGTTCGGTGTTGAAGGGGGTTGTGCCCCAATCGGGGATCGATAACACAATAACGTGTTCCGGTTTGTTTTGTGCGAAGAACAGGGCTTGGCAAAGTAGACCATAAAATTGCACTGCATATTCTTGTGCCGAGCGTTCGCGGTATTGGTTGTTCACGCCAATGAGCAGGGTAACCCAATCGTATTCGGGGTTAGGACGTTGTTCGTAGATGCCTGCCGCCAACTCGTCGGTAGTCCAACCGGTAACCGCTATAAGTTTA
>JBIKQE010000170.1:0-4997 GCA_044349815.1 Chitinophagaceae bacterium
GGGGCGTACGAATAAAATATCTATACATCATGAGTGCAATTGCCCGCAAGTGGAACGATTATCGCCAATTAATGAAGCTCAATTTGAGTTTGTTGGTGGTAGCGTCTTCAGTTGTTGGTTATATAATAGTTCCGCTCCAACCTGAAGGTGTTAGACCTATTAATGTTATTAATACCTTGCTTCTATTTTTAGGGGGCTTCTTAGTTACGGCAGCCGCCAACGCTTCCAACGAAATTTTAGAACGCGATACGGATGCCTTAATGCGCCGAACCATCGATAGACCCTTGCCAGGCAATCGGATGACAGTTCGTGAAGCCATTGTATTTTCAGCCATATCATTAATAGCCGGCTTATTGATATTATGGCAGTTCAATGCTAAAACGTTTCTATTGGCATTGTTGTGTTATTCTTTGTATGTGTTCGTATACACGCCTTTAAAACGGGTTTCACCCATTGCAGTTTTAATTGGTGCCATACCGGGTTCATTGCCTTGTGTAATAGGTTGGGTAGCGGCTACCGATCACCTGGGTAGTTTAGCGGCATGGACTTTGTTTATTATTCAGTTCTTTTGGCAATTTCCACACTTTTGGGCCATTGCGTGGTTAGGCCACGACGACTACGAAAAAGCAGGATTAAAGATGTTGCCTAGAGCCGGTAAAGTGGGGTTCTATACGGCTTCACAAACAGTGGTGTATAGCGCTGTTCTAATACCATTAAGCGTATTGCCTATGGAAGCTGGTTTAGGTGGATGGATTTCGTTTGCCGGTTTATTCGTTGGTGCTTGTTGGATGTTGTACCATGCCATTCGTTTTTTAAAAGAAACTACCGATGAACGAGCTCGTCAAGTGATGTTCGCTTCGTTTGTTTATTTACCCTTGGTTTTGATTTCCTTATTGATTGACCGTTTTTTCTAACGCTTTGTAATTCGTCAAGGTAGTTGCAATGCACTATTCCATTTGCACGTAACAGGTCAATTTTCGGATATTTGTGGCATTGTAGAAAAGTATCTATCATGCAATGTATTTTGCACTTGTATTTTCATTCATGCGTGGACCATTGTTTATCAGCATTCTATTCCTTGCCTTATTGGGTGCAGTTGTTTATTGCTTGGGTTTGTATCGCTTAACCGATATTGCTTTATACGCAGGCTTCGATACTTTATCTTATTTAGATGCTTCGAATCAACTCAATACAGCCCATACGTTTCACCCAACTCGATGTGTGGCTTATCCGATATTACTCTTACTGGCGCAACGGGTTTTTTCAAATGGACCCTATTTCTTTTATGTACTTTATATGCTTCAAGCAGTCATGCTTTGGTATGTGGTGCTGTTGCAATACCGATGGTTAAAAGCAATTATAAGTGAACAATCCGCATTGGTACTTACTGTGCTTGGCCTATGTAATGTATCTTTATTTCTGTACGCTTCTTTTTTACTTACTGAAATACCTTGTCTTTTTTTTATTGCACTTTCCTTCGAAAATACGCGACACTTTCTTTTGCATAATAAACAGCAATCGTTGTTTGCTGCCGCCTTTTTATTTGGTGTGGCTATACTGTTTAAGCCGGGGTTGTTTCCATATTTATGCATAGTTGGAGTCCTGTTGTTGCTAAGGGCGCTGTTCAATAAATTCAGCTATAAATTAGTGATGATCTTTTTCTTTGGAGCGCTAATACCACTTAGTATACAGTTCTTGGGTATGTATCAATCGTACGGCTCATTTAAATTATCGTACATAAGCGATATTACTTACTATCGGTATTGGCACACATCGGTATTATCGCTTCATCAAAAAAAAGATATTTTACCCCTCATGTACACGCGAGATAGTTTAGTGTATGCTATTTCTACATCCCCTTATTCTGCTTTTACATATAACGATTTCTCAACAGCCGTTGCACAGGAACGAAGTTTTTTATTACAACATCATCCTGGTTTAATGGGGAAATCGTTTCTTATGAATCTATTCTCTAATTTTCATACGGGTAATACTATACCCAAGGCACTGCCTAATAATATTGCACAAACGGCACATTGGCCTCGGCTATTTTTCAATATTACCCGCGTGTTTAATATGGTATATATTGTTGTATTGCTTTCAATTGCTTTTTTCGCATTTAGAAAACGCAAGGCTGTAATTCCCTCTAAACCGTATGCTGTTTTGGCTTTAATACTGTTGACTTTTAGTTTGTTTGCCTTTTTGATAAGCGGGGTGTCGTTTTATCAAGGCGATCGATTTAACGTTATCTGGATGCCATTTTTAATTCCCATAATGGCTATGATGTTCACTCAATTCAGTGTGAAGAAACATCCCGCATCGAAATAAAAAAACGTTTTTTTACATAATTCAAGTAGGAAATAAGCATTTATATAACTAAAAACTTCTTGCTATAGAATTCGACAAATCTGTTTTTTTTCCTTTTAATTATAAAATTCGTGTAAAGTGCTTAAATTTATAGGTAAATTTGATTCAGAACCTAATTATGGTCTGTATTGAATCAATCAATATTTTGTGACTATTGAAAAAGCTATTCCTCATATTACTAAGTATTTTTTTTACGCTACAGGCTAATAGTCAGAATGTTTCTTGTCCTCCCAATATTGATTTTGAATTTGGAAACCTGAGCAATTGGCAGTTCTTTACAGGGGCATGTTGCCCTATCAATGCCAATAATTTAACGGGCCCAATCAATAATCGGCATACACTCACTTTTGGTGCGGCCGTAGACCCATTCGGAGGCTTTCCCATTGTAGCACCCGGTGGGGGATCCTATTCCTTGCGTTTAGGTAATGCCAATACAGGGGCGCAAGCTGAAAAAGCGCGTTATACATTCACGGTACCGGCCGGATTAAATAATTATAGTTTGATATATAAATATGCCGTTGTATTTGAAGACCCCGGACATATACCCGCTGAACAACCCCGATTTGAAGTAAAGATTTTTAATGCAAGTAATAATCAACCATTGCCGTGCACCCAGTATTCCTATATTGCTTCTTCCAATTTACCCGGATTTGTAAATGCGGGTGGCGGTGTGTTTTACAAAACCTGGGCAACGGCTAGTATTAATTTAACCGGTTATGCCGGACAAACACTGATTGCGGAATTTGCATCGGGCGATTGCGATTTAGGCGGACACTTTGGTTATGGTTATGTGGATTTATCGTGCGGTCTATTCCAAATTAGTGGTGTGAGTTGTGCTAATAATCCATTCACCACCTTGAGTGCACCACCGGGCTTTGCAAACTATCAATGGTATAATGCTAATTTCTCTACTTTGGTTGGTACAGGCCAAGTTGTAACTTTTCCAACCCCGGCCACGAGTGGTGTGTACAATTTAATTATTACTCCATTTACAGGTTTCGGTTGTCCCGATACCCTGCAATCTTTCATTACGGTTTCCAATTATACCATCAATACAACACCCGATACGGCTGTTTGTCAGTTTCAATCTTTACCACTATCGACTTTAGCGGTGGGGAATTCTGTATCGTATAATTATACCTGGCAAACAAATCCAAGCTTGTCGTGTACGGTCTGTACCAACCCCACGGCTTCGCCCAATAACACACAAACGTACTATGTTAATGTAACCGATCAGTGGGGATGTGGTAAAACCGATTCAGTAAAAGTGACGCTTAAACCCAATACTTTCTCTGCAATCTTCGATACGATTTGTCCGGGCGATACCGCTTTCGGCTATTACAATGCCGGTACTTATCTCGATACCTTTATCAATGCCGATGGTTGTGATAGTATTCGAACTATTTACCTTACGGTGAATCCAATCACCTACAGCACCATCAACCAAACGATTTGCGAACCCAATAACTTTTTAGGGTACACCACAACAGGGACCTACATCGATACGTTTACCAACGCCAATGGTTGTGATAGTATACGTACTATAAACCTCATAGTCAATCCAATTACTTACAACACGGTCAACCAAACCATTTGTCAGCCTAATAGCTTTCAAGGGTATTCAACTACCGGTACTTACATCGATACTTTTACCAACGCGAATGGTTGTGATAGTGTAAGAACGCTAAACTTAACGGTAAACTCCATTACGTTCAGCACCATCAATCAAACCATTTGTCAGCCGAATAGTTTCCAAGGGTATACCAACACCGGTACCTACATCGATACCTTCATCAATGCCAATGGTTGTGATAGTATACGCACGCTTAACTTACTTGTTAACCCCATTACGTTTAGCACCATCAATCAAACCATTTGTCAGCCCGATAGCTTTCAAGGCTACATAACTACCGGTACTTATATCGATACCTTTATCAATGCGAATGGTTGTGATAGCATACGTACGCTAAACCTACTCGTCAACCCCATTACCTTCAGTACCATCAATCAAACTATTTGCGAACCGAACAGCTTTCAAGGTTATTCAACTACCGGTACTTACATCGATACGTTCATCAACGCCAATGGTTGTGATAGTATACGTACTATAAACCTCATAGTCAATCCAATTACATACAATACAGTCAACCAAACCATTTGTCAACCCAATAGCTTTCAAGGGTATACAACGAGCGGTACTTACATCGATACCTTCATCAATGCCAATGGTTGCGATAGTGTAAGAACGCTAAACTTAACGGTAAACTCCATTACGTTCAGCACCATCAATCAAACTATTTGTCAACCGAATAGTTTCCAAGGGTATACCAACACAGGTACCTACATCGATACCTTCACCAATGCGAATGGTTGTGATAGTATACGCACGCTAAACTTACTTGTTAACCCCATTACGTTCAGCACCATCAATCAAACCATTTGTCAGCCCGATAGCTTTCAAGGGTACACAACTACCGGAACTTATATCGATACCTTTATCAATGCCAATGGTTGTGATAGCATACGCACGCTAAACCTACTTGTCAACCCCATTACCTACAGCACCATCAATCAAACTATTTGCGAACCGAACAGCTTTCAAGGTTATTCAACTACCGGTACTTACATCG
>JBIKQE010000171.1:0-4987 GCA_044349815.1 Chitinophagaceae bacterium
ATACCCAATTTGAAGGCATTGTGAATATGGTGATTCGCTGGTTTCATGATACCGGCAGCGATTATGTAAAACAATGGGCCGAGAAATTTATGGTGATTAGTGCTTGCCAAACCTGCCAAGGAACACGCTTGCGCTTGGAAAGCCGTTGGTTTAAAATGCACGATAAAAATATTGCTGAATTAAGTGGGTTAAATTTAGGAGTGCTCAGACAATGGTTCGAAAAACTACTCCCTAAATTATCGAAAAAGCAACAGCAAATTGCTAGCGAAATTATTAAAGAAATCAATGAACGTCTCGACTTCCTCTTGAATGTTGGGTTAGATTATTTAACCCTCGATCGTACGTCGCGCACCTTGAGTGGTGGCGAAAGTCAACGCATTCGTTTAGCCACTCAAATTGGTTCAAAGCTCAAAGGCATCACCTATATTTTAGATGAACCCAGCATCGGGTTGCATCAACGCGACAATCAACGCTTGATCAATGCACTGAAGGAATTGCGCGATGTAGGCAATACCGTTATTGTGGTGGAACACGATAAAGACATCATGTTGGAGGCCGATTACCTGATTGATATTGGTCCGGGTGCAGGCCGCCACGGTGGCCAGGTAGTGAGCCAAGGCACCCCTGCCCAAGTATTGAAAAATGATACGCCCACGGCCCGTTTTTTAAATGGCCAATCGCGGATTCCCTTGCCTGAAAAACGACGAACTGGCAATGGCCATTCGATTGTATTGAAAGGCGTTAGCGGCAATAATTTAAAAGGGGTTGATGCGCAATTTCCGTTAGGAACGTTCATTGGTGTTACCGGTGTTTCGGGCAGTGGTAAATCGACCTTGATTAGCGATACTTTGTACCCTATTTTATCGGCGCATGTGTATGGCAGTAAACAAAAACCCATGCCTTACAAAAAGGTATTGGGTTTGGAACATATCGATAAAGTAATTGAAATAGATCAATCGCCTATTGGCCGCACACCACGAAGTAATCCGGCTACGTATTGTAATTATTTCAACGATATTCGTCAGTTATTTTCCATTATTCCCGAAGCTAAGATTCGCGGATACAAACCCGGCCGTTTTTCATTCAATGTAAAAGGCGGTCGATGTGAAACATGCGAAGGCGCCGGCATCAAAACCATCGAAATGAATTTCTTGCCCGATGTGCATGTGCACTGCGAACGTTGCAATGGCAAACGCTTCAATCGGGAAACGCTTGAAATTAAATACAAAGGCAAATCGATTGCGGACATATTAGACATGACCGTTGCCGAGGCCGTAGAATTCTTTGCGCCGGTGCCATCGATCTATCGAAAAATAAAAACCTTGCAAGATGTTGGCTTAGGTTATATCGCCTTGGGGCAAAGTGCGGTAACCTTGAGTGGTGGTGAAGCGCAGCGTATTAAGTTAGCCACTGAGCTCGCCAAAAAAGATACCGGAAAAACATTTTATATTTTAGATGAACCCACAACGGGTTTACATTTTCAAGACATCACGATGTTGTTGCAGGTACTACAAAAATTAGTAGACCGAGGCAATACGGTATTGGTGATTGAGCACAACCTGGATGTGATTAAAGACGCTGATTATTTAATTGATTTGGGTCCGGAAGGCGGCAGTGGCGGTGGCGAAATTGTAGCCACCGGTACTCCCGAAGCGGTCGCCAAAAACAAGAAGAGCATCACCGGCCAATTTTTAAAAGCCGAGTTGCATTAGTTTCCTTTAAATACCGGTTTGCGTTTTTCTAAAAAGGCATTCACCCCTTCTTGAAAATCGTAGGTTTCGGAGGCTTGCACTTGAATATCGGCTTCGCGTTGCAATTGCTGCACGAGGTCGTTGCCGGCGGCCGATTCGTTCAGTAAACGCTTGGTGAGGCCGAGCCCAACTGTTGGTAACGAAGCCAAGGTTTCGGCGAGTTGCATAGCAGCACTTGGCAAGTCGGCATCGGGGAAGGCTTTATAAATCATGCCCATTTGAGCGGCTTCAGGCCCTAACACTTTTTCGCCCAACATCATGAGCGCGGAGGCGCGTTGCCAACCAATAAGACGGGGTAAAATAAACGTGCCACCACTGTCGGGGATTAATCCAATTTTCGAAAAGGCTTGAATAAACGAAGCCGATTCGGCGGCCACCACCACATCGCCCGCAAGGGCAATATTGGCACCGGCCCCGGCGGCCACACCATTTACTGCTACCACAATTGGTTTTTCTAGCGTCCGCATTTGCGTGATGATCGGGTTATAATGTTCCTCCACAATTTGCATTAAGCTAATACCGTTATCGTCGATCGCTTCAGCGAGGTCTTGTCCGGCACAAAACGCCTTGCCTGTACCCGTCAATAAAATAGCGCGAATATTGGAATCGGCTTCCGCATTGCGCAGGGCTTGTTGCAAGTCGAGCGCCATTTCGCGACAAAAACTATTGAATTTTTCGGGACGGTTAAGTGTGATGCAGGCCACAGCGCCTTGGGCTTGATAAGTAATAAACGGCATGGTGATTTTTTTACAAAAGTAGGGGAAAGGCCTTGGGCAACGAACAAGGATTTTAACTTGATTGCGAGATTTTTTTAGGCAGCGCAACGGAGGAACTCAGCTCATCGATCTTCCCGCTTTCCCCTCCAAGGCCTTCGCGCATGATGGTTTCATTTCGATGACATTGTATTGTTGCGCTCAGGCGCTTTCCGGTACAATCGGGGCTGAGGCTCAGCGCCGGGAAACATTGAAACGGTGGGGTAGGGGCGAATTGCATTCGCCAATAATCACAGAGGTAGGGAGTTTTTTTCACAGAGGAAAGAAGGAAAATTGAATGTGTGAAAGAGGGCGTGTTGGGCGCCAACGTGGTGGGGAAGGGGCGAATTACATTCGCCAATAATCACAGAGGTAGGGAGTTTTTTTCACAGAGGAAAGAAGGAAAATTGAATGTGTGAAAGAGGGAGTGTTGGGCGCCAACGTGGTGGGGTAGGGGCGAATTGTATTCGCCAATAATCACAGAGGTAGGGAGTTTTTTTCACAGAGAAAAGAAGGAAAATTGAATGTGTGAAAGAGGGCGTGTTGGGCGCCAACGTGGTGGGGTAGGGGCGAATTGCATTCGCCGATATAATTAAAAAATTGAGAATCAGTATGAGGTTTAGGAAACAAGGGATTAGAAACAGAAGCGGAAACAAAATTGGTGTGCAATCACATCGCGTGAGGGATTGAGCCGGCAGCCCCGCCTCGGGCGGGCTATAGGCGAAAGCCCGACCCGCCGTAGAGCAACGGAGGCGGGGCACGCCCAAAATAAGAGCGAGAAAGAGAGACGGGAGCGGGCGTTACATGCCGCCGATTTTGATGCCGAGGTAGGTTTTTATGAACATGAAAATGCCCATGCCGACGATGCAAAGCGCAGAGATTCGGTTCAGGTAGAGGATGGTGCGGGGGGTGAGGTGTTTGCGGATGCGTTGTGCCAGCAAGACTTTCAGGAGGTCGAAGCCGAGAATGAGCAGGAGGCAGGCAGAAAAAAAGGTGATGCGTTCGTTGTTATTGAAGGTAGCGATGGCGGCCACGGCCGATAGCCAGGTGATGATAACGCCCGGATTGAGGGAGTTCATGAGGAAGCCGCTGAGGGCAATACGAGGATATTGTTTGCCGGGCACTTTGGCGTCGTCGTTGGCGTGGCGGGTTACTTTTACTTTTTTAAAATAAGCGCTGAGTCCCATTATTATAAACACCAAGGCCCCGGCGTAGCCAATAAAGGTCATGTGTTTTAGGAGCATGGCGAGGCGGGAGGAGGCGGAGTTGGCGAGGGCTACATAGAGAATATCGCTGATGGAAACGCCCAAAACAAACGACATGCCGGCTTTCCAGCCGCTTTGGAGGCTGTATCGGAGGATGGCAAAGATGGTGGGGCCGACGGAAATCGACATGAAAAGACCCATGCCAAGCCCGGCGAGCAAGATGCTAAACACGGGGTTAAGGTACTGCGAAATGGGTAGGCAGCCAAAATGTGGAGGGTAAACAAACCGCGGTATGTTAGTTTCCGTCTTTGTTTTAACTATTTTTTAATTTTTGGTTGTTTTTACGTATTTTCACTCCTTTAAACAGGTTCATAAGCGATGAAGAAATTTCATTTTATTTTGTTGTTGGCCATTTTTGTATTTGGGTTTCAACAAGTTCGTGCTACGCACGTAGCGGCGGCTGATATTTACTACGAGTATTTATCGCCTATGAATTACCGAATTCATTTGATTTTGTATCGCGATTGCAAGGTAAATGCCAATGGTTTTCCGGCGAATGCCACCTTGGGAGGAACGGCACAAATCAACATTGCATCGGTGTCGTGCAGTCAGAGTTTTAATATGACGGTAGATACAACGGGAAATAATACCAAGAAGATTTACGGAGATTTATGTCCGAACATTGATAATTGGTGCGTGAATTATACCAGTATTTTTCCGGCGTATGAAGAGTGGCATTATTCGGGGAACGTGACCTTGCCGATGGCTTGTACCGATTGGGTGTTTACCTACAATTTATGTTGCCGAAATAATATTATTGCGAACATGCAAACGCCGGGTGGACAGAGCATGTGTATTAGAGCAGGGGTGAATAATGTGGCGCGTCCGGTGAATAGTTCGGCGAAATTGTCGATCAAGCCGATTCCGTATGTGTGTGTGAATCAACCAAAAACGTATTTGAATGGACCCTTGGATCCGGATTTAGATTCTTTGTTGTTTACGGGCAATGTGCCATTGGGTACGGGAAATTGTGGTCCAACAACATTTCAGGGTGGTGGTACAGTAGCGAATCCCTTGGGTTTTGCGGCTCCCACCGGATATGTAGTGGATCCGAATACGGGTACGGCGCAGTTTACGCCCACGGTAACGGGTGCGTATGTATTGGCGTTTGTGTGTTACGATATCGATAAGAATACCGGGCAAACGGTGGGCTTTGTGATGCGCGATGTACAGATTAACGTATTGAATTGTGCGGCGGCACCACCGTCGGATCCGAATG
>JBIKQE010000172.1:0-4986 GCA_044349815.1 Chitinophagaceae bacterium
AAACGAATATCGCCATTGAGAAATACTGTAGCCTGATGGGGTCCATCAATAGCAATGAAGTGAGCATCAACTTGAATGAGGTTGAGGTGTTTGGCAAAGGCCGTAATGCATCGTCCGCCATTTCCACATAATGTGCTTTCCTTACCATCGCTATTAAAATAACGCATCGCAAAATCGTAATCGGGATGGGTATTGAGCATCATCAAACCATCGGCTCCAATACCAAAACGGCGGTGACACAATGCAGCGATGTTGGCCGTGGTAAGTTCGTTGTATTGCCCCGTGCGATTATCGAGTAAAATAAAATCGTTCCCCGCACCATGGTATTTTTCAAAAGAAATTGTCATACTAATTATGCAGGATTATTTAGCGATTCGGGCAAGGTTTCTAATACGGCCAATGCCTTCGTAATCATTTGTTCGATGGCCACATCGGCGGCGGTTGAAAACGATTTTAATACACGGTTGGCCACCACGGTATTTACGGCAATGCCTTCGTGCCCTAATACGCGGCATAAACCTAATATAGCCGAGGTTTCCATTTCGAAGTTGCTGATGCGATGACCGTTGAAGTGAAAGTGATTGAGCTGATCGACTAACGTAGGAAAACGCAACCCAGCTCGAACCACGCGACCTTGAGGCGCATAAAAGCCCGGACAAGTTACCGTGATGCCATGGTGGTATTCGGAACCGAAGGCTTGCTGTAATTTATCGGATGCTTTAACAGCATAGGGCGCTAAGGCCGAATGTTGGAGTCCGCTGTGAACGGTGAAGGCATGGGCCAATTCGGCTTCTTCGGGCAACCATTGGGTTTGATAAAAATGCATGAGATTATCGAGACCAATACCGTGGGTTGATACCACATGGGCGTCTACAGGAATATGGGCTTGTAAACTGCCACAGGTCCCCATACGAACGATATTAAGTGTAGTGTGTTTTTCGCGAACTTGTCGGGTAGTGAAATCGATATTGGCAACAGCATCGAGTTCGTTGAGTACAATATCGATATTATCGGGGCCGATACCGCTGGAGAGAACCGTGAGGCGTTTTGAGCCAATGCGACCGGTATGGGTAACAAATTCGCGGTGCTGCGTTCTGAAATCGATGGCATCGAAATGTTTAGAAACTTTCGCTACACGGTCGGGGTCGCCTACGGTGATGATGGTATTGGCAATATCCTCGCGGGCTACGTTGAGGTGATAGACTTTGCCTTGTGGGGTTATTATTAATTCGGAAGCGCCGATTGCATCCATGGGAGTTCTTTTGGTAAAAGTACTTAAAAGGGAGGGAACAAGGGTGAGGAAGAAAGAGAATAAAGGGAATTTTTTGTTGGCAGATTATGTAAAATACCCTTACCTTTGGTGCCCTTAAGGTCTTGTGGCCGAGTGGCTAGGCAGAGCTCTGCAAAAGCTTCCACACCAGTTCGAATCTGGTCGAGACCTCACAAAAAACCTCGCTTCAGCGAGGTTTTTTTATTTGAGTATGATGTTAGGTGGCACAATTTTATCACAGAGGGAGGGAGGTTTTATCACAGAGGAAGGGAGGTATTATCACAGAGGAAGGGAGGTATTTTCACAGAGGTAAGGAGGTTTTTTCAGGGAGGTGAAATTAGGAATAGAGATTGATGATTAGAAGGAGATTGAATTTTTAGAAACAGGGAAGTAGAAACAGAAGGAGATTGAATTTTTAGAAACAGGGAAGTAGAATGAGAAACTGAAGCAGAAGGAGAATGAATCGGACGATGATGGATAGCCCCGGGTGTAGCGGATACCCCGCAATCGGCCTTCGGCCGAAGAGGAGTAGCAGCGAAACACGGGAAGGTAGTTGAAGAAAGTTCAACCGATGGGCTTCAAAAAAATCAATCTTTCCAGAGGTAAGGAAAGAGCAGCAAACTCAGTGCAACAATCAAGGCATCAAGAAGAAGCAGTACGCCGAAGAAGGTCCACCAATTGGTGACGGCCATGGGGGTGAATAAGGGGCGACTTAAATCGGACAATAAGATGAGTTGCGGTACTACTAAGGGGAACCCTAAAATGGCAATGAGGGCGGAGTTGCCCCCTGCGCGGCCGGCAATGGCGGCTAATAAGGTAAACAATAAGGCCATGCTGAAACCGCCACTAAAAACCAACAACAAAAAACGACCGGGTTGCATGGCTGGGTCGCCCAATAATACTAAAAATAAAAACCAGGCAACCAAACTCATGCCCATCATAAGCACTACGTTATAAATTAGTTTCGATAAAATAATATCGCGGGGATGATGCAAGGTGTAGTAATATAAATTGCGGTGCCTACTTTCTTGCAAGAAACTTTTGGCCACGGCGTTGACAGCCACAAACAAAATAATGAGCCAATAGAGTGCGTTCCAGACTTCGCCTTCGGGACTTTCCTGCAACATGTAAATGGCAAAAACGGCACTCACAACGTACAGCAATAATCCGTACAGCGAATATTTTTGTCGCCACTCCAAGCGGATGTCTTTTTGTATGATGGTCAATACGCGGTGCATGAACGCTTATTTTTGACGGCGGTAATTGGCCGGTACGGTATACGGAAAATCGATGTCGGGATTGATATCGAACTTGTTGATATCCATGTTTAATTCCACCACCCCTTTATCGTCTTGTACATGATAATCGCGAAGGGTTGAAATACGCGTATTGTCTTGATGTTGATATCGATCGTACTGAATTAGTATCGAGCTGGTAGATGCTCCCCGATTGGTTTGTACACGAATTTGTTGCAAGGTAGTATCGGCTTGATTGATGTTGATTTGGTTATTGCCTTCTTTGCCTTTGATATCAATACGGGTGATGCCGCCGCCATTTTTCACATCGGTAATTTGTCCGTCGGTAGCAATGGCTTGTCCGATAATTAAATTTTGCAAGGTTTTAAAATCAACCTCTAGGTTGATTAGTTTTTGCAAACCTTCGTAGCTGTAGTTGTATGAACGCTTATTGATGCGTTCCATGGCTTTTACGCTATCGGGAGTAATAACAGCGCGGGCAACTTCGCCCACTAGAGGCGCGTGAATGCTCACCCAAATAATATTGTTTTTCCCTAAACGAAAATTGGCCATGAAGGATTGCTTCTTTCCGTTCGATTCCAAATTCATTTTGGCTTTGCACTGAAAACGCTGGTACGGAATATCAGTAGCTTGAATCCATTGGCGAGCGCGTTGCACATCGGCTTGTGCACTTTTAAACGCAGTACTATCGGGGGTAACGGTAATTAAATTACCACGAACCACTTTCCGTTCAATGCGTTTTTCTTTGCGTTCCTCTTTCTTTTCGTTTTTAATAAAAAAGGGTTGTACCCATTGGCAGCTGCTGAATACTAGCAGAGAGTATATACAAACAACTCGAATTAGCTTATTCATTGGGGAGACCTTCTTTTATTTTTTTATCGTAGTTGGACGGGGTGGCACTTTTTGCGCGGGCTTTGTTCCAATACGATTTAGCCTCGGCAGGTTTACCGTTTCGGAATAAAATATCGCCATAATGATCGAGCAAGGTCTCGTCGGGTTCGGGCGAAACGGCCATGCATTTTTCCATCCAGGTCAACGCATCGGCATAACGTTTTTGCAAGAATAAAATCCAAGCGTAGGTATCTAAAAACGACGGTGTGTTGGGGGCAATTTCTAAAGAGCGTTTCGACATTTTTTCGGCGTCGGACAAGCGAATATTTCGGAGCGATAAATAATACGCATAATTGTTCATGGTAGTGGCATCTTGCGGATTGAGTCGCAAGGCCCTTTCAAAACTGGTATCGCTTTCAGCATATCGAGCATCCTGGTTATAAAGATCTCCCAAGGCCGCATAGGCTTGTCCAATTAAAACCGGGTTCTCAGGTTCCAAATCAATCACACGCTTAAGCGTTGTTTCAGCTGCTTGGGTTTTCTTTGCCAAACTATAGGCCAAGCCCTGATAAAAATAAATGGTGGGGTCGTTCGGAAACAATAACAAAGCTTGTTGGGCTGTAGCCAATACACTATCTGTTTTTTGCTGTTCGATATAGATAGCCAATACCTGATGCCAATTCGATAATTTACCCGGATCTTTTTTTAAACTACGCTCATAGTATGGCAAGGCGCTATCCGATTGTCGGTTGAAATACAATATATCGGCATACAAGCCATTCGCCGAGGCATTATCGGGGGCTTCTTGTAAAATGGAAAACGCCAGTTGTTGAATTTTGTATTTTTCTGTCGCCGAACTGTTATCCATTTTTTGGAGCGATGGCATTAGCAAACCAATCTTCGTATCAACATCCAAATTTTTATTTTGCATAACCTGCTGCATGTATTGGTCGTACTTTGAAAACTGATTCAAGCTTAAATAGTGTTGTGCCAAGGCTACCTGAGCAATAGGGTCGGCCGAAAATTGAGTTTCCAAGGTTTCATACATTGCCTTCGCTTTGTCGGTTTTTTTACCTTGTTCGTAAATATCCAACAACATAATGCGGTACTGCACCGATTCAGGATAGGTATTGCACAGAGTGAGCATTTCTGCTTCAGCCGCATCGTATTGACCAAGCGTTTGATAAATGGTTTTTCGTTGCAACACCAGTTCCTCGTTGAAACCAATTTTACTTTCGTACTCTTTCAATGATTTTAACGCGGCTTCAAATTGTTTGTTGCGCAACTGAAACATAGCCTTCTTATACAAATAATCGAAGTCTTTCGGATTTTTTTCAATCAATTCGTTGAGGACTTGTTCGGCCTGTTTGCTCTTTTTTTGATAAGCCAAGACTTGCACATAAAAATCGGCCATGAATTTATTGTCGGGTTGCAGGGCAAGCGCTTTGGCCGCATGCGTTTCGGCAAGCGCAATTTCTTGCCGCTGAAAATACAACATACCTAAGCGATAATGGGCCGTGGCATTGGCCGGATAGCGCGTTAATAAATTAGCGTATAAGCCAATGGCATTTTTAGCATCGCCATTTAAACGTTCGTTTTCGGCATCGAAAAATAAATTCGATTCTTCGG
>JBIKQE010000016.1:0-17972 GCA_044349815.1 Chitinophagaceae bacterium
TTGCGCCCCCTAAAATTGCCCCGGCCCCTGCTTGGACACTCACCGAACAACTCGAACGCGAAAAGGATGTTGTAGGCCTATACCTGAGCGCCCATCCATTAGATAATTTTCGCTTCGAAATGGAAAACTATGGCATCACACCGCTGTCTGAATTAGAAGCCGAAAAAGCCAATGGCCGTCCCTTGCGTATTGCAGGCTACCTCGCCGACGTAGCGCACCAAATGAGCAAAAAAGGTACCATGTACGGCCGCTTTAAATTGGTCGACTACCACGGCGAATTTCCATTCATGTTATTCAGCGAAGATTATTTGCGTTTCCGCGATATGCTCGTGGCCGATAATAAAGTATTTATCCAAGGCCAGTTTCAACGCCGCAATACTTACTCCGAAGAAATTGAATTCAAAATAAAAAGCATCACGGTACTCGAAAACGTCAAACGTTTGTTCACCAAACGCGTAGTACTCGATATACCCTTGCATAGCTTGAACGAAACAATCGTTAGCACCTTGCAAAAACATAACGAGCTCGACGGACAAGCCGAATGGCAAATTCGCGTTCATACCCCCGAAGAAAATCGGGTGGTGAAACTCGCGAGCGGCTTCCGAAAACTCGAATTCACCGATGCCCTAGCCGACGATTTATCGAACATAAAGGAAATCCAATGGGGCATCATTCCGATGTAACCCGAAATAAACTATTTTTGCAAACATTATAATTCAAATATCATGGCTTTAACTATTACAGACAGCAACTTTCAAGCGGAAGTAATGCAGAACAACAAACTCAGTGTGCTCGACTTCTGGGCACCATGGTGCGGGCCTTGCCTCGCATTAGGACCCACCATCGACTCCCTTTCGAAAGAATACGAAGGCAAAATTACCGTGGGTAAAATCAATGTAGACGAAAACCCGAATCTTTCGGTACAGTTCGGCATCACGAGCATTCCATGTGTGATCTTCATCAAAAATGGCGAAGTAGTTCACAAGCAAGTTGGCGTGGCCCCAAAAACCGCCTACGAAAGCAAAATTGTGTCCTTCATGTAATTACACACTCAACCTTGTTTTAAAAGTCGCCTCGTGCGACTTTTTTTTATTTGGGCGTGCCAGGCGGAGCCAGCGCTCCCGCTCCGCTCTCGCGCTTGGCTCCGCCTGTCGGGCTCTCGGCTATAGTCCCCGCTTGAGGCGGGGAGCTGCCGCCTCCATCCCTCACGCAATGAAAGTATACGGTTTATTGTTTCTGTTTCTACCTCACTGTTTCTCTCGTACTCTTTGTTCGGGCGGTCACAAGTGCACACCCCCTCCAAACACCAAACGTCAATTGGTTCCCACCCTTCTTACCTCTGGGCCCCTTCCTTCTTCCCTCTGTGAAAACCCCTCCTTTTCTCTGTGAAAACCCCTTCTTCCCTCTGTGCCCCTTCCTTCTTCCCTCTGTGAAAACCCCTCCTTTTCTCTGTGATAACCCTCTCCTTTTCTCTGTGATAACCCTCCTTTTCTCTGTGATAACCCCTCCTTCCCTCTGTGATAACCCCTCCTTCCCTCTGTGATAACCCCTCCTTTTCTCTGTGATAACCAGCGAATGCAATTCGCCACTTCTTTCCTCTTTTAAACCCTTCAACCCCTCATTCTAAAATGATAGTATTACTATTATTACTAATATAAAATTATACACCATAAATAATATTACTATTCTATTCAGCAACTCAACTTAATTTTGTTCCTCATGTCAACCTCATTCCAAGTTACTTTTAACGTAAGCGATAAACTCTATTTACGCGACCCCGAAAGCAGTGAACTCGGACGCAAAATAGTACAACACGCCATCAACCTCATTTACTCCCTCGGCTACGAACACTTCACCTTCAAAAAACTCGCCGCCGAAATACATACCACCGAAGCCGGCATCTACCGTTACTTCGAAAACAAACACCGCCTCCTCTTGTATATCCTCAACTGGTATTGGTCGTACCTCGATTGGCTCGTAGTGTTTCAAGTCAACAACATCCCTTCGCACGAAGAACAACTCCGTCGAATCCTCGAATTACTTACCCATCGCCTCCCCAACGATTCAGGCAATGCCTCCTTCGATAAAAAAAACCTCAACGAAATTGTTATACGCGAAAGCAATAAAGCTTATTTGATTAAAGAAGTTGCTGAAATTAATAAGGAACAAGTTTTTAAACCGTATAAGGAACTTTGTGCTAAAATTGCTGCTATCATTCATGCATACTGTCCCGCTTATCCATATCCTAGATCCTTAAGCAGTACCATTTTAGAAGAAGCCCATCACCAACAATTCTTTGCTCGTAAGTTGCCCAACCTAACCGACAATGAAGGGCTTGATGCCGACGCTTATGCCTACAAATACCTCCATCATTTGTTGTTTGGTTTGCTCAACTCGGTTAAGGCAACATCGTCTCAATTGCCTAAAAAGCCTTAAGCTACTTGGTCGAGTCGAATCACTTTATGAATCCCTTGTAAACTTTCAAGTCGCCTACACAATTCATCGAGTTCTTGTTTATGATTCACAAACACCATGATGGTGCCTTCAAATAAACCATCGTGCGAATCTAAACTCATACTCCGCATATTCATTTTCAATTCGCCCGATACCACATTGGTTATTTTATTGATAACCCCTACATCGTCGAGCCCCGTAATACGAACTCCCGATAAAAAGGAAATTTCTTTGTTCTTGGCCCACTTCGCTTTCACTACACGATGTCCGTAGTTAGCCAACAACATAGCCGCGTTCGGACAATTAGTACGGTGAATTTTCAACCCTTCGCCACTCGTTACAAATCCAAACACATCATCGCCCGGTATGGGTTGGCAACAGCCCGATAAGGTGTATTGTACTTGGTCGCTTCGTTCTCCAAACAAAACCAATTCAAAACCCTTCCCCGTTAATTCTTTCTCCCATTCAGCATGCGAAGCCTCATTTTTTTCATCGCGTTTCTCTTCTAGCGGCGCTAATAATTTATTGCCTTGTATCCGTAACTTTCGTATCTCTTTTAAATCGACCCGATGCAACGAAATGGCATGTTCTAAATCGGTCGATGAACTAAATTTATAAAAACGACACAGCTCCTGCAAGTTCGCCTGACTATAACTTAAGCCCAATTGGTCTAAATAGTTTTTTAAGGTTATACGTCCTTCAGCGGCTTTTTGCCGCTTCTCCTCTCGCAAAAAATAATTGATATTCGATTTGGCTTTGGCCGTAACCACCGACTTCAACCAATCGGCCTGTGGCTTCTGTTTCTTCGATGTGATGATTTCAATTTGATCGGCATTTCTCAATACATGGTTGAGGGGAACCAATTTGTAATTCACTTTAGCACCAATACATGTTTTGCCCAATTCGGAATGAATATCGAAAGCAAAATCCAAGGCAGTAGATCCTGTGGGTAATACCCGCACATCGCCGTTGGGCGTATAGGTATAAATTTCATCGTTGAAAATGTCGCTCTTCAAATCCTGAATAAAATCCATGGCCCCACCATCGGGTTGCTGAAGTACCTCCCGTATATGTTTCAACCATTCGTCCAATTTCGATTCGTGGGTAGTTCCGCCTTCTTTGTATTTCCAATGTGCGGCTAATCCCTTTTCCGCAATCTCATTCATACGGAGCGTGCGAATTTGAATTTCCACCCATCGCCCATTCGGTCCCATTACGGTAGTGTGTAAGGCTTCGTAACCATTGCTTTTGGGGGCACTCAACCAATCGCGCAGGCGTTCCGGACTATGCAAGTAGTGGTTCGTAATAATCGAAAATACTTTCCAACAATCTTCTTTCTCATTCTCACTATCTAAAATAATTCGAATGGCAAACAAATCGTACACTTCCTCGAAGCTTACGTGTTTGGTCTTCATTTTATTCCAAATAGAACTAATCGATTTAGGCCGTCCGAATATTTCGAAGGTAAGCTGATGTTGTTCCAGCTCCTCCTTAATGGGCTTGATGAATTCGTTGATGTATCGGGTCCGCTCGCGTTTGGTTTCCCGAAGCTTCTGTGCAATGTCTTCATATACCTCACGCTCGGTATATTTCATCGACAAGTCTTCCAACTCCGATTTGATTTCGTATAAACCCAAGCGATTGGCCAAGGGTGCATACAAGTAGGTGGTTTCAGACGATATTTTTAATTGCTTGTCGCGACTCATGCTTTCAAGCGTCCGCATGTTATGCAACCGATCGGCAATCTTAATTAATATTACCCGCGGGTCTTCCGCCAAACTCAGTAATATCTTTTTAAAGTTTTCGGCCTGTTGGGTGGTGTCTTTGGTTTCCACCACATTCGAAATTTTAGTAAGTCCATCCACAATGCGCGAACAGGTAGACCCAAACTCCATTTCAAGGTCTTTCAAAGTAACCTCGGTGTCTTCAACCGTATCGTGCAGTAAAGCACAAATAACCGAGGTTACCCCCAAAGCAATTTCTTCTACTACAATTTTAGCTACTGCCAAAGGGTGTAAAATGTAAGGCTCGCCCGATTTGCGTCGCATATGTTGATGCGCTTCAGCGGCTATTTCGAATGCTCGCCGTACCAACTTTTTATCGCCCTTTTTTAAACGATGTTTCAGTGCCCGAAGCAAGGCTCTGTATTCACGTAAAATCAGTTTTTTTTCGTCCTCTTCGTTCAAGGCATACAACTCTACCGGCATAGCGTAAAATTACAACAAAAGGGATGGCTTACCATAAAAAAAGGTCTGCATTAGCAGACCTTTACTATTTTTTATAAGCAAGTTTACAATTCGAACGCAATGCGTTTTCCATTGATTTCTACCGAAATCTTGTTGTCGCATTCGCCTTCGCCATAATGCAGCAATCGCAATGCTTTACTTTGTGGTTGTAAATCTTCCGTGCCCCCTTTAATGTAACGGCAATCTACACTACGTTGCAGTGGGGTGGTGATGTTCATGGCAAAATACTCGTTGTTCATGCCACGACCATTGGCAGAACCGGTCATCTCGTAGGTATCATCTAACCACATGGGGGTTTTATTCCCGGCCGTCATGGTAATTATGCGGTCGGCATTGAAACGAACCGTGTCCTTAAACGAGGTGTCGGCACGTAAATACTTACCAGCAACTGTTTGCGTATAATAAGGTTGATCTAATAAATTTAGCCCCATATGGTTCACGGTTTGTTCTCCCATAATTTGAACCCCGTTCACAAAGTAATTTTCGAAATTGAAAGTCACCACGCTGCCCGAGTCGCTGAAATGCTCTCCTGTGTAACGCACCAAAATTCTACCGCGACGGGTACGACCATCGTTGCACATGCAATTGGTATTGCCAAAATCAATCACCATTTGGCGTGGCATACTCAAGGTGTCGTGCGTTAAAACGGCACAATACCCGGTGGTTTTGTAATTCGCCAAGGTTTCCCCCGAGCTTTTTGTGGAAGCATCATAAGCCATCAAAAAGGCATCGCTGTACACAAAATCGCCAATTACCACATCTTTGGCCATGTCTATTTGGGTGTCTCGCTCGCGCACACAGGCTGTATTAAAGCCAATGAGGACCAAACACAAGAACACCAATTTCGTTATTGTTTGCATGCTTTTAATCAATCTACAAGGGTCTAAAGTACAACAAATTGGCAAATCGTCCGATTTTTTTTAAAACCCAAGCCCCCCTCAAGCGTGAAAGTTATGCGAATGGCGTTTTTTATCGACATCAATGTGCTAATTTCGTGCCTCACTTTTTCCGTCAACATGAAGCGCATTGCTGTATTTGGAAGTACCGGTTCGATAGGAACCCAAACCCTGACCGTTATTCAGGAGAACCCGACCTTGTTTCGGGCTGCTGTTATTACGGCCAACCGAAACGCCGATTTGCTCATTGAACAGGCGCTCGCCTTTCTTCCCCAAACAGTGGTGATTGCCGACGAAAGCGCCTATGAGAAAGTAAAAACAGCCTTGGCGAGTACCTCTATTCAGGTGCTAGCCGGCGAACAAGCCTTGGTAGATGTTGCCGCCGCTGGCGAATACGACCTCCTTTTGGCCGCTATTGTTGGCTATGCCGGCCTTCTTTCAACCGTGGCCGCCATCAAAGCCGGAAAGCCCATTGCCTTGGCCAACAAAGAAACCCTCGTGGTGGCTGGCGCCTTGGTAAGCGAACTGGTAAAAACCCACCATAGTGCCCTTATTCCGGTAGATAGTGAACATTCCGCTATCTTCCAATGTTTGGTGGGCGAATCGCCTGAGTTGGTTCAAAAAATCATCTTAACGGCCTCGGGTGGTCCGTTCTTAGGTCGCAAAACCAATTTCTTGGTGAACGTAAAAAAAGACCATGCTCTCCAACATCCTAATTGGACCATGGGCGCCAAAATCACCATCGATTCGGCTAGCCTCATGAACAAAGGCCTCGAAATGATTGAAGCTAAATGGTTGTTTAATTTACAAAACGATCAAATTGAGGTCATCATCCACCCTCAATCGATTATTCATTCGATGGTGGAGTTCACCGATACCAGCATCAAAGCACAAATGGGCTTGCCCGATATGAAGTTGCCAATTCATTATGCCATGGCCTATCCGAACCGCATTCCGGCTTCGTTCAAACGGCTCGACTTCAAACAAGTGAATACCCTCACCTTCGAACCACCCGATATTAAAACCTTCAAAAACCTCGGCCTCGCCCGCGAAGCCATGGAACGCGGTGGCAACGCCCCTTGTATTTTAAATGCCGCCAACGAAATTGCGGTAGATGCCTTCTTGCGCAATAAAACAGGCTTCCTCGAAATGAGCGACATTATTGCCAACTGCTTAGAAAAAATGCCGTTCATCGAAACACCTTCCTTAGACGATTATATTCATACCAATACCGAAACCCGTCGTATGGCAACATCGATGATTCAATAAAAACAACATTCCCATGATACTACTTGCGATTGATTGGACCCTGGTTGGGGTTAAAGCCGGACAGCTAATTTTGGCTTTAAGTATTTTAGTTATTCTCCACGAATTTGGCCATTTCATTACCGCTCGTTGGTTCGGCTGCCGCGTTGAAAAATTTTATTTGTTCTTCGATCCCTGGTTTTCCTTGTTTAAAAAGAAAGTAGGGGATACCGAATATGGAGTAGGTTGGCTCCCACTCGGCGGTTATGTAAAAATTGCCGGTATGGTAGACGAAAGTATGGATACCGAAGCCTTAAAAGCGGAACCCCAAGCCTACGAATTTCGGAGTAAGCCGGCCTGGCAACGCCTCATTATTATGTTGGGCGGTATCATTATGAATGTCATTGTGGCCATCCTCATTTTCGCTATGGTCTTGTTTGTATGGGGCGAAGAAAAGGTGCCGGTATCGTCTATGAAATATGGTATCTCGTTTCAAGATACCGTGTTCCAACAAATTGGCTTTCAACAAGGCGATAAAATTATTTCGGTCGATGGGAAGCCCGTCGATTATACCGACAAATTAACCTATCAAGTAATTACCGGTACACAAGCAGTGGTAGAACGCAATGGGGAACAAGTAACCTTGCAATTCCCCGTGAGTTTGTTAGGCGATTTGGTAAGTAGGAAAAAGAATGGCCTCCTCTCGCTCGATCCGCGTGTGCCCGCTATTTTAGGCTCCTTCGAAGGCCTCAACGAAACCACCCCCGCCATGAAGGCCGGTTTACAAGGAGGCGATAAAATTGTAAGTGTCAACCAAATTCCGGTAACGTATTTCGATGAAATTCGCGCTGTTTTATTGCAAGCCAAAAACGATACCGTGCAAGTGCAATACGAACGCAACGGTCAATTGCAAAACGCCAACATCACCATGAACGAAGAGCGTAAAATTGGTATCCTGCCGTTGATTTATTTCCCCGAATTAATGGATAGCTTAGGCATCATTAAAGTAGAACATAAATCGTACGGGTTATTGGAAGCCTTGCCCGGTGGCGTGGCAAAAACCGGCGAAAAATTAAGCATGTATGTGGCGCAATTCAAAAAAATATTGAACCCTAAAACAGGGGCCTACAAAGGACTCGGCGGCTTCAAAGCCATCGCCAATGCCTTCCCCGGTGTGTGGAATTGGGAAGCCTTTTGGAATATGACGGGCTTCTTATCGATTGTATTGGCCTTCATGAATTTGCTCCCTATTCCGGCCTTGGATGGCGGACACGTTATGTTCACCTTGTACGAAATGATTACCGGTCGCAAGCCCCACGAAAAAGTGTTGGAATACGCTCAAATTGCCGGCATGATTTTCTTGTTGATATTAATGGTGTATGCCAATGCCAACGATTGGTTAGGTTGGGGTCGTTAAACCATAGTGCTTCAATCAACAAGTAGATTTTTTTTGGAGTCATCGCCGGTGCACAAATTAAGCGCAATTGCGTCGCACACGTCAGCACCATCGCACGCTTCATCAAGTTGCTGAACAAAAAACATACGTCCTTTTCAACCATCGAACTATGATTCGTATTGATCGCGCCACCCTCAACGATGTATCTGTGATTTGCTCCATCGGTTACACCGAAGTGGGAACTGCACACCGAAACAGTTGTTCGGCCAATCATTTAAATGAGTATTTAAATACGCATTATAACGAAGCGGCTATTCGCGCCGAATTAAATAATCCGAACCATTATTATTTTGTACTTCGTTACAACAACGAGCCGGTTGGGTTTTCAAAAATAGCATTGAATCAAGCGCATCCGAATATTGTACAAACCGCTGTCGCCAAGCTCGATCGGATTTATATATTACAAGCCTTTCACGATAAAAAAATGGGGGCTGAATTATTACAATTTAATATTGAATTTGCTAAGCAACATCATCAAGAAGGGGTGTGGTTGTTTACGTGGATTGGTAACGAACGCGCCATTCGTTTTTATTTAAAATTCGGTTTCGAGGTTATTGCGAGTCACTGGTTTAAAGTATCGGAAACACACTCGAACGAAAATCATCAGATGTTGTTGAAAATAGATGAGGCAAAGTAGGTGCGAATGGCATTCGCCCACATAATGAAAAATAAAACACGATTTCACGATTAAGAGATTGCCTATTATTCCGCTGATTTTCTTTCAGGAAACACCGCGGGAAAATAAATTGCATTCACCCATATAATGCAATACAAAACACGATTTTACGATTAAAGGATTGTAGGAGGTAACCCGCCTCCGGCGGGTGAAACAACAATAGAAACCATATCGCATAACGCTTCGTATTTGTTAGCCCGCCTTTGGCGGGTGAAACAATAATAGCCACCGAAGCGAATCTGTTCCTATTTGTTAGCCCGCCCTCCGGCGGGTGAAACAATAATAGAAACCATATCGCATAACGCTTCGTACTTGTTAGCCCGCCTCCGGCGGGTGAAACAATTGTAGAAGAATGAATCGGACGATGAAGAAATAGCCCCGATTGAAGTAGGCTACCATGTAGCCACGAAAAGCGGGAAAAGCGCTGAAGAAAGTTCATTCGCTGCGCTCCAAAAAAAAGACGCCCAAAAATGAGCGTCTTCGTTTTTTTAAACCAATTTTATTTAGCCACCTTCATGGTTTTTTGATTACCCATCGCATCGGTGATGGTTAAGAAATAAACCCCGTTACTTAACGATTTGGTGTTTATTTCGGCTTTATTACCGCGCACATTCTCTTGAATCAACACACGGCCATTCAAATCGTTCAAGCGAACCGATTGTAAATCGCTTGGATGCTCAATGAATAAACTCGTATTGAATGGCATTGGATAAACGTTGGTTGCATCAAACGCGTTGATGTCGTTTACGCTGTTGGTGCTCGCGTAGGGCGACCAACGGAAGATTTGTCCGTTATCAGGCAAATCTAGAAACGCCCAATCAGACGGAGCATTGAATAAATCGATGGGGGCGCTAGGGGTTACAGCTGCGGCCGTTGAGTTACTGCCAGCTACATAGGTGCAAGCATCCAACATCAGCGTTTGATTAATAATATCTAGCGTTGATTCGTAAATCAAATTGATCCATGGCCCGTTTTCGCCATCGAAACTAGTACTCATATCAACAACGCTTTGAGGACCATATCGGTATTCAATGATATTGCTTCCTTCGTACAACCAAATTTGAAAATTGGTTGAATCTTGTCCGGTAATGTCGGAGAAAAAGCCGGCATTACGGTATTCGATTTTGCAAATACGGTTGGGGGCTGTGCCGGTAGTGAGGTACGAAATAGGCGACATGGCAGGCATTGATGTATTGGTGCCGCGGTCAACTAAATCGCACTGATAAGCCATCATCATTTTGGTAGGAACAGGGAAGCCAAATTGCGCATTCACATCATCGGGGGCGTATAATATACCGCCGGCATCAACAACAATTGAGGTGAGGTTTCGGTTGTCGAGCGCCCATTTAAAGGTAAAGCCCAATGGAATGGTAAAGGTGGTGTCGTCCCAAACGAAACCCGCTGTTAAATTGGTTGAGCCAACTAGATTTTGATAAGTACCTGTCGATTTCGAAAAACTATACGGGTACATATTTTGCGCGCGACCACTAAATGCCGCTAGAATACATAAAAGGGTTAAAACTGATTTCATGCTATGTGAATTTTAAGCAAATCTACTGGGTATTGCTTTGTAAAATGTATACGTTTTGTGAAAATCTCAATAGGTGGTTTCGATTTCGGTTAAACACCCGATTGTGTCCTTCGCAGTGATTTTGAGCCAAAAAAAGACCGCCCAAGGCGGTCTTTCATTTTTTCGAGGAGGAATTATTTGATTTTGAACGCTTTTTTTACATCGTTCACCATGTCGAGTTTTTCCCATGTAAACAATTCTACTTCACGCTTCAACTCATTGTCTTTGCCTTTGTTGAAAATCTTTGTCACCTTTTGGTACTCACGACCCATATGACCATACGAGGCGGTTTCCAAGTAAATAGGGTTCCGTAATTTCAAACGTTGTTCGATAGCGTATGGACGCATGTCGAATATTTTTTCAACTAAGCGAGCAATTTGACCATCGTTCATAGCCACCTTCGATGTGCCGTAGGTGTTTACAAACAAGCCACATGGTTTAGCAACCCCAATGGCGTACGACACTTGCACCAATACTTCGTCGCATACACCGGCGGCTACTAAGTGCTTGGCAATTTGGCGACAAGCATAGGCGGCACTGCGATCTACTTTACTAGGGTCTTTTCCGCTGAAGGCACCACCACCGTGAGCACCTTTACCACCGTAGGTGTCCACAATAATTTTACGACCGGTTAAGCCCGTATCGCCGTGTGGTCCGCCAATCACAAACTTGCCCGTTGGGTTGATGTGGTATTGAATTTTATCGTTGAACAATTTCTGCAATTCAGGCTTCAATTGTTTTTTAACACGAGGAATAATAACGCTGATGATGTCTTTCTTAATTTGATCCAACATCTTTTTGTCCGACTTGTCGAAATCGTCGTGTTGAGTAGATACTACAATGGTATCGATACGCAATGGTTTGTTGTTATCGTCGTATTCGATAGTAACTTGACTTTTCGCATCGGGGCGGAGGTATTTTAATTCTTTACCGGCACGACGAGTTTTCGATAATTCGCGCAGAATACGGTGCGATAAATCGAGGGCCAAGGGCATGTAGTTGTCGGTTTCGCGGGTGGCATAACCAAACATCATACCTTGGTCGCCGGCCCCTTGCGCATTGGCTAAGGCTTCGAAACTGCGTTGCTTTAATTTCTTATCAACCCCACGGTTGATATCGGCGCTTTGTTCATGGATGGCCGAGAGGATACCGCACGAATTGGCTTCGAACATGTATTCGGCTTTGGTGTATCCAATTTGACGAATCACATCGCGTGCAATTTCTTGCACATCTAAATACGCTTTCGATTTTACCTCACCGGCCAACACAACTTGTCCGGTAGTAACTAAGGTTTCGCAAGCTACTTTCGATTGCGGATCGTAGGCTAAGAAATGATCAATCAGGGCGTCGGAAATTTGATCGGCCACTTTGTCGGGATGTCCTTCAGAAACAGATTCGGACGTAAATAAATACGGCATAGTTTTAAGATTAATGTTAAGAAGTGCAAATGTACAATAGAAAGGGGATTATTTGTTTTAAAGTAGCTTGTTTCGAATTATCTTGTGCGGGTGAAATTGAACCGTTTTACAGGGGTATGCTTACTGGCTTTTTTGTGTTGTTCTGCCTGCCAAAAAGGGCAGGAGCCTAGCATTGCCTGGTATTGGTGGAAAACGGTATATGCGCCTGATAGTGCCGAGTTGGCCTATTTTAACGCCACAGGGGCCAAGCAATTGGGCGTTCGTTTGTTCGATGTAGACACCTCGGCTCGTTATCCGTTTCCGTCGCCCAAGGGTATTTTGCAACAAAAACAAGCTTGGCCCGATTCGGTTAAGCTTGTGCCGGTGGTTTACATCACCCGTGCCGCTTTGTTACAACCGGGTTCGCTCGATTCGTTGGCAGTGCGTATTGCTCGGTTGGTGGGGAGCCTGATGAAACAAAGCAACTGGACCGAAATTCAGTGGGATCACGATTGGACAGGCAGTACACGGGCTAATTATTTTGCTTTGTTGCGTTTATTGAAGCAGCAGGCTATTTTCAACAACAAAACATTTGCCGCCACCATTCGTTTGCATCAATTGCGGCAAACCCAACCGGGCTTGATGCCGCCGGTTCGTAAAGGCTTATTGATGGTATACAATATGGGCCATTTAACCCAAGCGGGAAATACCAATAGCATACTCGACGAAGCCGTTTGGAAATCCTATCAGTCCGATTTGAAAAAATACCCTTTACCCCTCGATTGGGCCATGCCGGTATTTGCATGGGCCGTTCAGTTCAGGCAAAATCGGTTTGTGGCTATTCTAAATGGGGTGCGCGCCAAAGAGGTGCTTGCGTCGGGCTTGGTTGATGCCTTACCCAACGGGCAATATCGGTGCCGAAAGGCAGGCTTTTTAGCGGGCTTTGGGGTGCAGGCCGGCGATGTTTTGCGTTTGGAAGGGGCCGATGCCGCTACTTTAGAAAAAATTGTACGAATTTTAAGGCACGAACGCAACGATGTTCAACCAACTTTGTATTTCTTTGATTGGCAAAATAAACACATTCCTTATTTTTCTTCTTATGACATTCAACGTATTAGCCAAGCGCATTAGTTTGGTAACACTTTTATCGGGTAGTTTTTTAGCAGTGGTTTATGCGTGCGGGTGGTACCCCGACGAATCGGATTTTTTGTCGTTCATGTCGCCCAGTGTGGTGAACCAACCCAAAACCGAGCATTTGAATTTCGAGCCGAGCTACGAATTTTATTGGTCGGCCATGTCGGATAAATTAGAAGCCCAAGCGGGCTTGTTGGTAGATAGCAATGTGTATGAATGGCAACAATACATGTCCAATGGCAACGTGCCTGTTTCCGATATTCAGGACGTGATTTATAAAATGCCGCTTGCTACCTTGTTGGAGGTGCAAGCGAATATGACGATGAAAAAGAAATCGCCTTTGCCCGATTCGTTAGCCAACAACAATATGCTGATTTGGCTTTCGCAAAAGAAGAATCGCGCCGCACTCGATTATGTGGTGTTTGCTAAAAAAAGCGAAGAACTATCGAACCTCGATTATAATCCGTGGGAACCAGTTAAAATTGCTACCACCTTGGCCGAGCAAACCATGGCCGCTGCCATGAAAGAATTTGGTTCGAGTAAAGAACCGTTTTTGAAATCGCGCTATGCGTTTCAAGCCATGAAGGCGGCTTTTTATGGAGCGCTTTACAACAATTGTATTGATTTGTGGGATTCGCATGCCAAACAAGTGCAAGGCCAATGTCCTTCCTTAGACCATCGCATGCTGTCGTACCGCGCAGGCGCTATGTATCGGAGTGGTCGGAAGGCAGAAGCAGCCTATTGGTTTTCGAAAATGTTCGACGAAAGCAATAATTTCAACGACTCGTATGGGCATAGTTTGGGTTTTATATGGTCGAAGAACGAAACGCCGGTTGAGCAAGTAATTCCATTTTGTAAAACAGCGCACGAACGCAGTGTCGTATTCGCCTTGGCGGGTATGCGCGAAGTTGAACCCTTCCGCGTAAACGATATTGAAAAGGTGTATGCTGAAGAGCCAATGAACCCGATGTTGGATGTGCTCTTATTGCGCGAAATCAACAAGGCAGAATTGGCCTACCTCGATATGCGGGCCAATATCGAACGCGGGTATTATGTGTATGATGGATGGACCGGCGGTCCCTTGTTCGGTCTTAACGAAGAAGCAAAGCAAAGCGATTTATTCAAGAAAAACGGGGTGCCACAACCTTTACAGGCATTTAGCGCTTATGTGAACCGCATGGCCAAAACCGAAAAAGTAGCCAATCCGGCCCTGTGGAAAATGAGTGCCGGATACTTAGCCTATATGTGCGAAAATTATACCGATGCAAAATATTGGTATATGCAAACAGCCCGAAGCAATCCGTCGAAACCCATTCAAGATCAGTTGGCGGTACTTAATTTATTATACGAGTTGCGCCAATCAGGTATTCCCGCTATTGTGCAAGAAAGTAGATTGTTGGCCGGCTTAGAGCAAGTGGAGCAATTAGCATCAACCAATGCCGCGTATAAAAATGTATTTCGTGGCGTATTGCGTTCTGAATTGCCCGCTTATTTTGTAAGAAAGAACGATACCCTGCGAATGATGTTGAGCTATCATCGTTTCGAAAATACATACAACGAACCCAGCGAAACAACAAACCAAGCAGCGAAGCATTTTAGCGATTTTAGTTTCTCCAATAGCGGCACTTGGATGAACAAGTATTTTTCGCAAGAGCAACTTGATGCCGTAGTGGTAATGCAACATAATAATAGCAATGCCCTTGATCGTTGGTTGTTGAAAGGGAACGAATACAACGAGCGTATTGTACGCGAACTCAAGGGGGTTAAATATTTCCGCGGTTTTGATTACGAAAAAGCTTTGTCGATTCTTAAAGGTCAAAACGATTTGCCGGTGGTACCCGATATTTTTCACATGTATGTAAACGATTACCAAGCCATTCCGGTAGACGATTTAGAACAACAATACACCACCGCCGAGGTGTTGGAACAATTGATCGCCTTAAAGAAAAAAGCACCCGCCGATGCCTATAGCGCCTATCGATACGCAAGCATTTTATACTCGCTTTCGTACCATGGTCGTTGCCATGAAGCCTGGAATTTTTACCGCGACTATACCGATGTAACGCCTTATTATTTCAGTAAAGAAGAAGGTATGTATACGCCTTTTGAAATGCAATACTTTTATGCCGATGAAGCCTATACTTGGTTCCGAAAAGCATTTGAAAAAAGCAACGACCCCATTATAAAGCAAAACGCTTTGTGGATGATGGCGAAATGCGAACAAAAACGCTGTCCGCTTGAAGCCGGCAATCCATATTGGAACGATAACGATGCCAATAATTATGTGGCCTGGAACCTGAATCAAAATACATGGCTAGCCTTGTTCTATAAAAATTACAAAGGCACCCCATTCTATAACAAGGTTTTTGAAGAGTGCGCATACCTTCAGTTGTTTGCCGCTAAACACTAGTAGCTATAGGTGTAATCGTGAGCAGGCATTCATGAAAATTTCTTATTGCCATCTCCTTTTTTCTACGCTATATTTGTAAAAACCACATCATTATGTCACTCAATGCCTATTTGCGAATAACAGGTAGTGTTCAGGGCGAAATCAAAGGGTCGGTGATGCAGAAAGGGAAAGAGGGGTCGATATTTGTGTTAGCAGCGTCGCACGATTTGATTCAACCTGGTATGCCAGCCGTAGGCGCGGCTCCCGGAAAACCGCAGCACACGCCATATAAAATTATTAAAGAAACCGATCGGTCAACGCCAATGCTTTACAAGGCCATGATGGATCAAGAAACATTATCGGAATGCCGTATCGATTTTTTTCGGCAAACAGGTAATGTGGTAATTGTTCAAAATGTATATTCGGTTAAATTAATCAATGCTCGTTTAGTAGGAATACGATTCGAAATGCCCCATGCCAAAAAACCAGAAGGCACGAGTTTGAATGAATTCGAAGAAATAGCCTTGGTATACGACCAAATCGAATGGCAATGGCATGTCGGAAACAGCTCCGCATCCGCTCACTGGCAATAATTATTGAATCGTCGAAAATCCTAAATAAGGCACTAAGACATCTGGTATACAAATCCCTTCGGGCGTTTGCTTGTTTTCGAGCAAGCAGGCTAAAATTCGCGGCAAGGCCAACGACGATCCATTCAACGAATGCACCAACTGATTCTTGCCATCCGCATTTTTATACCGAATCTTCATCCGATTGGTTTGGAACGCTTCGAAATTGGAAACACTACTCACTTCCAACCAACGTTCTTGTGCCGCACTGTACACTTCAAAATCGAAGGTGAGCGCCGAGGCAAAACTCATATCGCCGCCACATAATCGAAGAATGCGGTAGGGGAGTTCTAGCGATTGCAACAAGCCTTCTACATGGTCAACCATACTGTCTAACGCCGCATACGATAATTCAGGTTGTGTGAATTGTACAATCTCCACTTTATCGAACTGATGCAAACGATTCAATCCACGTACATCTTTTCCGTAACTCCCCGCCTCCCGACGAAAACAGGGGGTATACGCCGTCATCTTCACCGGCAAATCGCTTTCTTTCAACAATACATCGCGGTATAAATTCGTTACAGGCACCTCGGCCGTTGGTATCAAATAAAAATCATCGGCCGTGGCATGATACATTTGTCCTTCCTTATCGGGTAACTGCCCCGTGCCATAGGCGCTATCGGCATTCACCAAATGCGGCACGCCGTATTCGGTATACCCTGCCTTGGTATTATAATCTAAAAAATAGGCAATCAAAGCCCGCTGTAATCGTGCCCCTTGGTTGATGTAAACCGGAAAACCACTGCCGGTTATTTTAGTGCCTAATTCAAAATCAATCAAATTATATTTTGTGGTTAACTCCCAATGAGGCATCGAACCCGCCATTAATGTCGGCATCTCGCCACCGGTCCGAACACATACATTGTCTTCAGGCAACTTGCCCGCAGGTACCGACTCGTGAGGCAAGTTGGGCAACTTCACCAACTCATCGTGCTGCTGTTGCTCCAACTGTTGTAACTGCTCGGCTAACTGTTTCGTTTTTTCTTTCCATGCACCTACTTCCCCTTTGCGTTGCTCGGCCAATTCGTTCTGACCACTGCCCATCAATTGCCCAATTTCTTTCGAGGCTTTGTTGATAGCCGATAATAAATCGTCGTTCTCTGTTTGCAGCGTCCTACGCTTTTCGTCGATAGCTAATATGCTATCCACCAAATGAGTTTCTTTGAGATTTTTATGGGCCAAGCGCTCTTTGACGAATTCGGGCTGTTGACGTAGAACTTGAAGCTGCAACATAGATGTGATTTGTGCAAAAATACAAGCCCCAAATCATTTTTTGGATGAATATGCCGAAATGAAGTAAAATAATATCCTTTCACTTATCTTTGACCTACTAAACCAAACAACCATGAAAAAATCTATCCTGTTTTTAAACCTGCTTTTTTTAAGCTTCGCTTGGGCCAATGCACAACCCGTCAATGGACCGGCTAAAAGAAATAAAAATTATACGTCGGTGGGTATTGAGGGAAGCCTCATCCAATTTGCCCGTATGAACACATCGGAAAAAATTGTTCCTCGTTACACGTATTTCTTTAATGTTGGTGTCGATTATAACCGTCGTTTAGACAATACGGTTTCGGTATTTACCGGTATCCACATGAAAAACGTTGGCTTCATTCACGTTGAACGCGTATCCCCCAACTCCGGTACACAAGCTCCCTTCGATATCAAAACCAAAGAACGTGTTTACACACTCGGCGCGCCCATTGGTGTTCGCGTGTATTCGCGCAATCATAAAACCGAATTCAAAGTTGGCATGGATTGTGGCCTCGCCCTCAACTACAAATACAAACAATTTATTGGCAAAAACAAAATCGACAAATTCAACGAATGGTTCAGCCCCGAAGCATCCGTACTGCACTACTCGGTATTCGCCGGCA